>NZ_JBNQTI010000031.1:25719-60494 GCF_050325825.1 Kitasatospora sp. LaBMicrA B282 | reverse complement strand
CTCTTCCGATCCAGCCTCGGCTGGGGAGCAGGCGACCCCCACCCGCAGCGAAGGAGCAGCTCACCAAGCCGGCGACCAGCGGAGTCACATGCGGGTGATCCGCAGGTAGCGCTTCAGGTCGGGCAGGCTCTGCCAGACGAACGCGCCGACGCCGGCCGCGACCGCGCAGCGGAACAGGAACTTCAGCATGGTGTTGTCCTCCTCTCTCGTGGGCCCTTCTGGTGCAACTCCTCGACCAGGCGCCGGACCACCTGCACCGCCTGCCCGACCGCCGCGGCGACCGGCTCGCTCAGGCCGATGCCCTCGTCCAGCGACTGCGGTTCGCAGCCGACCACCAGCACCTGGTCCGGCGGCTGCCCGCCGGTGCCGGCGCTGAGCGTGGCCAGCAGGCCGAGCACCGCGTCGGGCCCCATCCGGTGCCCGTCGAGGACGGCCTCCGCGACCGGCTCGACCGGGCCGTCCGCGGGCTCGATCAGGTAGACGGTGCCGGGGGCGCCGCCGCGTGCGGTGGCGTCCACCAGCACCAGCGCCCGGTACCCGTCGAGCAGTTGGTAGGCGAGGTGGACCCCGCGCACCCCGACGTCGAGCACCTCGACGTCGGGCGGCAGTAGTTCGGCCCGCAGCCGGTCGACCACCGCGACGCCGAAACCGTCGTCGCCGAGGAAGACGTTGCCGACCCCGGCGACCAGGATCCCGCGGTCCATCACGCTCCCTCCGGCAACGGCGTGACCTCGTCCGGCTGGAAGTACCGGAACCGGCCCTGGGCCCGCCACAGGTCCGCGCCGGGGTCGCCCTCGACGGTGACCGCCAGGTGCACCGAGCCGTCCACGTCGTGCAGCACCGCCTCGACCAGCGCGGTCCGCCCGGCCAGGAAGAGGTCCTGGGCATCGGTGCGCCGCCGCCCCGGGCGCAGCCGCACCCGGCTGCCGGCACCGACCGGGTGGCCGTCCACCAGCACCCGGTCCCGCTCCGGATCCACCTCGGGGTCGTTGCCCGGGTCCCACCACGGCTGGTCGGTCGCGGTGGGACCCGTGGGCGAGGTGACCTCGCGCAGCGCCCGGACCGCGCCGTGCAGCCGTTCCAGCACCTCGGCGGGCAGCGAGTCGGCCAGGTCGATCACCGCGCCGGCCCGCGGGTCGGTGCCGCGGGCCTCACGCTTCTCCCGGTCGGTGAGGGCGGCGGTGCGCAGCGCCAGGATCTCGTCGATCTCGGTCGCGTCGTAGAGCGCGCCCGGGCTCTCCGGGGCCACCTGGGGGTGGTCCTCCAGGATGATCGGCGAGGAGAGCACGGCGTCACTGGTGCCCACCGGGCCGACCAGCACCGGCCAGGTGTGTTCGTTGCGGCACTCGGCGACGGCGCCGCGGGCCCACTCCGGCGGGTCGGTGGCGGACAGGAAGGCGCCGTGGTCCAGGCCGAGCAGCAGGTGCGCGGAGACCAGCGCGTACGGCAGCGCGGCCTCCCGCCGGTCGTCCGGGGCCGGCCGCCAGGGCGAGGTGTTGGCCACCTCGGCGGTCAGTCGGACGGCCCGGTAGGGGCCGGGCAGCTCCTGGGTGCGCAGCCGCAGCACGCCGTCCAGCCGTTCGCAGCTGCGCACCAACCGGCCGACCGGTGCGCCGCCCTCGCGCAGCTCCTCCACCTCCTCGCGGGCCGCGACCGCGAACCGGTGCTCGATCCCGTCGCCGGCCAACTTCTCGACCGGCAGCAGCAGTTCGATCCGCTCCTCGACGCCCTCGTGCCAGGGCACCAGCACCCGGTCGGCCAGCTCCAGCTCCGGCACGGTGACGAACCGCCCGCCGTCCTCGGCGCGTTGCACGGTGCGCCACTGGGCCCGCAGGAACCGCAGCTGCACCGCGAGGCGGGCCCCGCGGCGCGGCTCGATCACGCACTCGGTGCGCTGCGCGCTGTGCTCGCCCTGCTCGGTGCCGTAGCCGGGCGGCACCAGCACGCCGAACTGCCAGCGCAGCCGGTTCTTGGCGGCCGAAGCGCGGTAGGGGTAGAGCACGTAGCCCTCGAAGAGCACCGCGTCGGCGAGCTGCCGGGCGGTGGAGAAGCGCTCCGCCAGCGTGTCGGGCAGCACTCCGAGCAGCGTCTCGGACTGGGAGTCGGGCCGGCTCCCCGACCGGGTGTCGGGCTGCAGGCTCATCGCACCGCCTCCTCGGCCGGGGCGCGGCCGAGCAGGTCGCGCAGCGCCGCCTCCCAGGAGGGCAGCGCCCGGCGGGAGCGGTAGGCGAGCAGCTCGTCCATCAGGTCGCCGGGCAGCCGCAGCCAGCCGCAGCCGGGGAAGTGCTGGTCCATCGCCGCCTGCCAGGTGGCGGCCGGCATCCGCACCTGCGCCTCCTTGTCCCAGGGCACCGGGGTGACCTGGAAGCCGCCCGGACCGGCGAAGGCCGTGCCGGAGAAGAGCAGCAGCAGCGGCACCTCGCCGCCGTCCAGCGCCCGCAGGTAGCGGGTGGCCGCCACCTCCAGGTCGTAGGTGCAGGGCACCACCAGGTCGGCCTCGGTCTCCCCGGTGAACCCGGGGACCATCAGCGCGACCTGGGCGAACTGGATCGGGTTGAGCGTGCTGCCCCAGCGCGAGCGGTCGCCGAACAGGTCGGTCAGCCGCTCGCCCTCGGCCTCGCCGTACGGGCGGCGGGCCGGCTCGATCCGCAGCTGGCAGCGGAGCGCGAGGGCGTGCACCTGCTCGCCGCCGCTCGCGGTGATCCGCAGCCGGAACACCAGGGTGGGTCCGGCGGCGTACGGATCGGCGCGCACCCCGGTGCAGGCGAAGGCGAGTTGGGTCACGGGTGCACCTCCGCTGGGACGGGGCGGGCACGTTCGGCGAGCCGGGCGAAGAAGCCGTCCAGCTCGGCCCGGGCCTCGGCGCCGCCGTCGAAGCCGTGCCAGCACAGCCGCAACCGGCCGACCAGCTCGTAGCAGACGTCGATCGGGACCAGGTAGCAGTCGATCCCGCCCGCGGTGCGGCGCAGCAGCAGGGCTTCGGTGTCCGGTGCCAGGTCGGCGGCGAGCGGGCTGCCGTCCAACACCGTCTGCCAGGCCGCCTCGTCCAGTTCGGCCTCGGCCGCGCCGGCCGGGCTGGGGTAGAGGGTGACCAGGCGGTCCAGCGCGGTGTCGCGGAACAGGAAGGCGCAGCTGACCGGGATCCGCAGCGCCTGCCAGGCGCTCTCGTCCAACCGGTGGTCCGGATCGGCGAGGTGGCGCTGGGACAGGCCCCGGTAGCGGCCGCCGACCGCGCCCGGCTGCTGGAACAGCATGGCGCAGGCCGGGCAGACGCAGACCAGGGCCCGCTCGTCGCGGTCGGCCAGGTGCCGGTGGTCGCGCGGCAGGTGGACGTCGCAGAACTCGCAGCGCTCGGGCTGCGGGGGCACGGGCTCGCGCAGCCGGCGCAGCAGCGCGGTGCCGGGGCGGGCGAGGTGGCGCGCGCTCATCCGACCTCCGCCACCGGTCGGGTGCCGATCTGCAGCAGCACGGGTCGACGGGCCACCACCACCTCGGTCACCTCGGGGGCGAAGCAGGCCAGCGCCTGTTCGACCTGTCCGGCGTCGCAGCCGCAGCCGCCGCCCTCGTCCTGGCCGACCGTCAGCCGGCCGCCGTCCGGGTCGAAGGCGTGCAGCCGCCAGCCGGGGACGGTGGCCAGCGCCCGGTCGATCCGGCTGGGCAGGTCCTCCGGGTGCAGGTCGTGCAGGGTCAGCAGGCCGGCCACCAGCGGGTCGCCGAGGGCCTCGGCGGGCAGCTGGGCGGCCACCCTGGCCAGGCCGGTGCCGTAGAACTCCATCAGGGTGCGGACCAGTTCCTCGGCCGGCTCGCCCTGGCCGGCCTCGGTGAGCCGGTCCAGCACCTGCTGCACCCGCAGGCCCAGCTCCTCCGCCGTCATGCGGTGAGCCCGCTCAGGCCGGTGGGCACGTGCATGGTCTTCACGGTCCTGCCGCCGCCGACGTACATGTGCACGCCGCAGGGCAGGCAGGGGTCGAAGCTGCGCACGGCGCGCATGATGTCGATCCCCTTGAAGTTCTCCGGGGAGTTCTCCTCGAAGATCGGCGTGTTCTGCACCGCGTCCTCGTACGGCCCGGGGGTGCCGTAGCTGTCGCGCACGCTGGCGTTCCACGGGGTCGGCGGGTAGGGGTGGTAGTTGGCGATCTTGCCGTCCCGGATCACCATGTGGTGCGAGAGCACGCCGCGCACCGCCTCGGTGAAGCCGCAGCCGATCGACTCGTCCGGCACCTCGAACTTCTCCCAGGTCTGGCTGCGCCCGGCGCGCACCTCGGCCAGCGCCTGCTCGGCGAAGTGCAGGGCGCAGGCGGCCGCGTAGGCCTGGAAGTAGGTGCGGGCGCGGTTGCGCTCGATCGCGTTGCTCCACTGCGGGATCTTCCACTCGAAGGTGGTCTCCGGCTTGGTCATGGAGCGCGGCAGGTTGATCACCACGCTGTGTCCGGTGGCCTTGACGTAGCCGATGTCGACCAGCCCGGAGAGCGCGGTGGACCAGAGCCGGGCGATCGGGCCGCCGCCGGTGTCCAGCGCCAGGTGGTCCTTGCCGTCGAACCAGCGCGGCGACATCACCCAGCTGTACTTGTCGTCGAAGTTGCGCTTCTGCGGCTGCGGGATGGTGTGCTGGTTCCACGGGTGGCGCGGGTCGACCGGGTTGCCCAGCGGGTCGTGGGTGACGAACAGCTCCTGGCCCTGCCAGTCCTGGTAGTAGGAGCTGCCGAGCAGGATCCGGATGCCGAGGTTGATCTCGGTCAGGTCGTTGGTGACCAGCTTGCCGTCGACCACCACGCCCGGGGTGACGAACATCTTGCGGCCCCAGGCCGTCATGTTCCGGTAGGTGAAGTCGCAGTGCTCGGGGTCGTTGAGGCTGCCCCAGCAGCCCAGCAGCACCCGGCGGCGGCCGACCTCCTCGTAGCCGGGCAGCGCCTGGTAGAAGAAGTCGAAGAGGTCGTCGTGCAGCGGCACGACCTTCTTCATGAACTCCACGTAGCGCATCAGCCGGGTCAGGTAGTCGGTGAAGAGCTGCACGGTGGCCACCGTGCCGACGCCGCCGGGGTAGAGCGTGGAGGGGTGCACGTGGCGGCCCTCCATCAGGCAGAACATCTCCCGGGTGTAGCGGCTGACCTGGAGCGCCTCGCGGTAGAACTCGCCCTCGATCGGGTTGAGCGAGCGCATGATGTCGGCGATCGTCTTGTAGCCGTGCTCGCCCGCGTGCGGGGCCTCGGTGCGCTCGGCCAGCTCCAGCACGCCCGGGTTGGTCTCGCGGACCATCTTCTCGCAGTAGTCGACCCCGACCAGGTTCTCCTGGAAGATGTTGTGGTCGAACATGTACTCGGCGGCCTCACCGAGGTTGATGATCCACTCGCCCAGGTGCGGCGGCTTCACCCCGTAGGCCATGTTCTGCGTGTAGACCGAGCAGGTGGCGTGGTTGTCGCCGCAGATGCCGCAGATCCGGCTGGTGATGAAGTGGGCGTCGCGCGGGTCCTTGCCGCGCATGAAGACGCTGTAGCCGCGGAAGACCGACGAGGTGCTGTAGCACTCGGCGACCTTCTTCTGCTTGAAGTCGATCTTCGTGTGGATGCCCAGACTGCCCACGATCCGGGTGATCGGATCCCAGGACATCTCCACCAGGCCGTCGCCGGCCGGTTTGGTCGTCGGTCCCATCGTCTCTGTCGCGCCCTTCTGCTCTGCTCGGGGAGGTCGGTGCCCGCGGCGGTTCCCGGGGGCATGCAGCGGCGGGTCACCACGGCTTGCGGTAACCGGTGGTCAGCTTGGGGCCGGTGTGGCGCCACTTGGGCTCCTTGTCCACCGTCTGCGTGGTGATCGAGCGCAGCCGCCGGATCACCGCGCCGTACGCCTCGCTGGCGCCGGAGGAGACCCGCGAGCCGGGCGGCGGATCCATGAACGGCATGAACTTGTCCGGGAAGCCCGGCATGGTGCACGCGATGCAGATGCCGCCCACGTTGGGGCAGCCGCCGACGCCGTTGATCCAACCGCGCTTGGTCACGTTGCACTTGACCACCGGACCCCAGCAGCCCAGCCGCACCAGGCACTCGGGACGGCCGTACTCGGTGGCGAACTGGCCCTGCTCGTAGTACCCGCCCCGGTCGCAGCCCTCGTGCACGGTGGCGCCGAACAGCCAGGTGGGGCGGAGCTTGTCGTCCAGCGGGATCATCGGCGCGGCGCCGGTCAGCTGGTAGAGCAGGTAGGTCAGGGTCTCGGCGAAGTTGTCCGGCTGGATCGGGCAGCCGGGGACGCAGACGATCGGCAGCCCGGCCTTGGACTTCCAGTCCCAGCCGAGGTAGTCGGGCACGCCCATCGCGCCGGTCGGGTTGCCCTCCATGGCGTGGATGCCGCCGTAGGTGGCGCAGGTGCCGATCGCCACCACCGCGGTGGCCTTGCTCGCCAGCCGGTCCAACCACTCACTGGTGGTGATGGGTTGGCCGGTCTTCGGGTCGTCGCCGAACCCGCACCAGTAGCCCTCCTTCTTGGTCGCCTCGTTGGGGATCGAGCCCTCCACCACCAGGACGAAGGGCTCGAGTTCGCCGCGCTCGGCCTTGAAGAACCACTCGATGAAGGTGTCCGCGCCCTGCACCGGACCGCACTCGAAGTCGATCAGCGGCCAGTGCACCGCGATCTTCGGCAGCCCGGGCAGGGCGCCGGTGACGATCTCCTCGATGCTCGGCTGCATCGCGGCGGTCAGCGAGACGGAGTCGCCGTCGCAGCTGAGGCCGGCGTTGATCCAGAGGATGTGCACCAGCGGCTGTTCGTCGCCCGGTGCTGCGCCGCGACCCTCTTCGGTCGCGGCCGTTGCTGTCGCACCCATGAGGATGCCTCCTCAATAACGGGATGAGACCGACGAAACGGACTCGGCTCTCTTCTTAGCAGCCGTACGCCGCCCTCGGTCGGGTGAAGGGCCGCGCCGGTACCCCGAACAGCGGCGCGGCGACTGGGCCGACCGGGCGAGTCAGGAGCTGCCGGCGGCGACCTGGACGTGGGTGTCCATGCCGAGCGCCTTGTGGCCGTCGATCGGGCACCACAGCTCGTAGCTGCCCGCCTGGAGGGTCACCGTGACCTGCGCCCGGCCGCCCGGCGCGATCGCGTCGGTCTGGATCGCGGCCACCCCCGGCCCGGCGATCGCCAGGGCGTGCTCGACGGTCCCGGTGTTCGCCGCGACGAAGGTGTACGTACCCGGAGTCAGCTGAGTGCGCTCGGGCGTCACCGAGTACTCCTTCTCGGTGACGGTGATGCTGGTCCCGGTCCCGGCGGAGCCACCGGCGACCGCCGTGGCCGACCCGGACGCGCCGCTGCCCGGGGTGCTGCCCGCCTTCGGCGCGGAGCTGCTCGAACACCCGGTGACCAGCGCCAGCGCGGCCAGCAGCAGCGCCGGCGCGGCCCGCCGCGCCCGCCGGCGGGCGCGGTGCCTCGAATCCCTGTCCATGCGCTCGAGGGTCGCCCGCCCGGCCGCCACCCACCCCACCGACACCCGCGGCCCCGCCACCCCTCCACCCACTCGGCCCAACCGGCGACGGCCGGGGACGGCGGGGACCGGGGACCGGCGGGGACTGCCTAGCCGCCGAGCGCTCCGGGGCGGGCCGTCGTGAGGGCCGACCAGATCCGGCGGGCCGTCTCCTCGGGCGGCGGCGCGCCGTCCACCACCAGGTCGCTGCGGTCGCGGGCCGGCTCGACGTGGCGCTCGTGGGCCGCGCGCCGGTGCGTCAGGTAGTTGTGCAGCAGCACCGGGAGCGGGAAGCCGTCGCGCACGCACTTGCGCTGGATCTTGCGGACCAGCCGCAGGTCGGCCGGCAGGTCGACGAAGACGTCGAACCGGGCGCGGCCGGCCGGCGCGGCGACCAGGTGGGCGAAGAGCCCCTCCACCACGACCACCGCCGCCCCGGCCAGGGCCGCGCCGGCGTCCGCGGCGAGCCGCTCGGTGTCCACCGAGCGCGGATCGCCGACGTCCAGCCGCCACCGGCCCGCCTCGTCCGCGGTCCACACCCCGCGGTCCCGCTCGGTGACGTAGTAGTCGTCACCGTGCAGCACGCCCAGCGTTCCCGGGCCGGCGGGCGCGGTCGCGGCCAGCGCGGCCGCCAGGGTGGTCTTTCCGGCACCGGCTCCGCCGGTCAGTGTCAGCAGCACGGGCCCCATCCTGTCGGACCCGGATCCGGATAGGGCAGCATGACTCCCATGTCTGACACCTCAGTACTCACCCGCGCCGAGGCCATCGAGCGCCACCAGCTGCTCGACGTCCGCTCCGCCCGCCTCGACCTCGACCTGACCCGCGGTCCGGAGGTGTTCGGCTCCACCACGGTGATCCGCTTCGGCTGCGCCACGCCGGGGGCCGGGACCTTCGTGGACGTCAAGCCGGCCGCGCTGCACCGGGTGGTGCTGAACGGCCGTGACCTGGACGTCAGTGCGCTCGCCGCCGGGCGCTTCCCGCTCACCGGGCTCGCCGCCGAGAACGAGCTGACCGTCGAGGCCGACATGGCCTACTCGCACACCGGCGAGGGCATGCACCGGTTCACCGACCCGGCCGACGGGGAAGTCTACCTCTACACCCAGTCCTTCCTGGACGACGGCCCGCGCGTCTTCGCCTCCTTCGACCAGCCCGACCTCAAGGCGGAGTTCACGGTGGCCGTCACCGCGCCGCCGCAGTGGACGGTGGTCGCCAACAGCCTCGGCAGCCAGGTGGCGCCGGGCCGCTGGGAGTTCGCCCCCACCGCGCGGATCAGCAGCTACCTGGTCTCGGTGGTGGCCGGCCCGCTGCACTCGGTGCGCGCCGAGCACGACGGGATCCCGCTCGGCCTGCACTGCCGCCGCTCGCTCGCCCGGGAGCTGGACGCCGAGGCGGCCGAGCTGCTGGAGGTCACCCGGCAGGGCTTCGACCACTACCACCGGATCTTCCGCCGACGCTACCCCTTCGACAGCTACGACCAGTGCTTCGTGCCGGAGTTCAACGCCGGCGCGATGGAGAACCCGGGCTGCGTGACGCTGCGCGACGAGTTCGTCTTCCGCTCCGCGGTGGCCGACACCGAGCGCGAGGAGCGCGCCATCGTGGTGGTGCACGAGATGGCGCACATGTGGTTCGGCGACCTGGTCACCATGAAGTGGTGGGACGACCTGTGGCTGAACGAGTCCTTCGCCGAGTTCATGGCCTACACCGTCACCGCCGAGTCCACCCGGTTCGGCGGCGCCTGGACCGGCTTCGCCACCAAGCGCAAGGGCTGGGGCTACGACGCCGACCAGCGCCCCTCCACCCACCCGGTGGCGCCCGGCGCGGTGGACGACACCGCCCAGGCGCTGCAGAACTTCGACGGCATCTCCTACGCCAAGGGCGCCGCCGCGCTGCGCCAGCTGGTCGCCTGGCTGGGCGAGGAGCAGTTCCTGGCCGGCGTCAACGACTACTTCGACCGGCACGCCTTCGGCAACGCCACGCTGGACGACCTGCTGGCGGCGCTGGCCGCGGCCGGCGGGCGGGACGTGCACGGCTGGGCCGACCGCTGGCTGCGCACCACCGGGGTGGACACCCTGCGGCTGGCCGACGGCCGGGTCGAGCACACCTCGGCGGACGGGGTGCTGCGCCCGCACCTGCTGAGCGTCGGTCACTACCGGCGCACCGCGGCCGGGGCGCTGGAGCCGGCGGGCCGCGAGTCCCTGGAGCTGGCGGCGGACGGCGGCGGGGCGGAGCTGGCCGGCGCCGAGCTGACCCTGCTCAACGACACCGACCTCGGGTACGTCAAGATCCGGCTCGACGCGGACTCCTGGGCGACCGTGCGCGGCTCGCTCGGCGCGATCCCCGAGGAGCTGGCCCGCGCGGTGCTCTGGGACAGCGCCCGGGACCAGGTGCGGGACGGGGAGCTCGCCCCCGGCGCGTACCTGGAGCTGGTCGCCGCCCACCTGCCCGGGGAGACCTCGGTGCACCTGGTCGACGGGGTGCTCACGTTCGCCCGCGACTTCGTGGTGGACTGCGCCGTGCCGCCGGCCGACCGGCCCGCGGCGCTGGCGCTGCTGGCCGAGGTCAGCCGGGCGCTGCTGCGCCGCACCGAGGGTGCACCGGACGACAGCGGGCTGCGCCTGGTGGCCGCGCGCGCGGTGATCGCCACCGCCGGCAGCGAGGCGCAGGCCGCCGAGCTGGGCGACTGGCTGGCGGCGGGCAGCGTGCCCGGCGGGCCGGTGCTCGACCCGGACCTGCGCTGGCAGCTGCTGCTGCGGCTGTGCGTGCTCGGCGCGGCCGGCGAGCCCGCGATCGCGGCCGAGCTGGCGGCCGACCCGAGCGACACCAGCGAGGAGGGGGCCGCCCGGTGCCGCGCCGCGCTGCCCGACCCGGCCGCCAAGGAGGCCGCCTGGCAGGCGCTGTTCCACGGCGAGCTGTCCAACTACCTCGCCACCGCCACCGCCAAGGGTCTGTGGCAGCCGGAACAGGCCGAGCTGCTCGACGATCTGACGCTGCGTTACTTCGAGGACCTGGCGCCGGCCGCGGCCCGTCGCGGCCCCGCGCTGGCCCGGGTGCTCACGCAGTCCGCCTTCCCCGTCTTCGCCGCCACCGAGCGGACGGTGCGGGCGGCCGAGGCCTGCCTGGCCGACCCGGAGCTCACCGCGGCGACCCGGCGCGGGCTGGTGGACCGGCTCGACACGCTGCGCCGCGCGGTCCGGGCCCGGGAACTGGCCTCGCCGGCCGGGGCGGGCACGGCCGGGGAGTAAGCCGCGCGACCTCGCCCGTCCCCGGTCCGGGGACGGGCGAGCGGGCCAGGGAGGTGCGTCCGGGCTACGGCAGGTACGCCGCCGGCGGCGGGGTGGCGCCGGCGCCGAGGTAGGGGGCGAGCCAGGTGGCATAGCTGGCCTGCCAGGGGCCCTTGCGGTAGTCCTCCAGCACCTGGTTGACCCGGGCCACCAGGTCGGTGTCGGCCAGGTTCATCGCCACCCCGAAGTACTTGGTGCCGTACGGCTTGTCGACCAGGCGGACCTGCGGGTCCTGGGCGACCAGCGCGGAGCCGTAGGCGTTGTCGGTGAACACGGCGTCGGCCTTGCCCAGTTGGAGCTGCACCAGGCAGTCCACCTCGTTGTCGGCCCAGACCACCTGCGCGGCTCCGTGGTCGTTCTGGGTGATCTCGTCCTGCTCGGTGGCGCCCTTGGTGACGCAGACCCGCTTGCCGCGCAGTGCCTCGTCCAGCGTCCTGGCCGGCGAGGAGACCGGCACCAGCGCCTGGTGGCCGGCCTGGAAGTACACCGTGGAGAAGGCGACCTGGGTCATCCGCTGGCAGTTGATGGCCATCGCCCGCACCACCAGGTCGACCTGGTGGTTCTGGATCTCCGGGATCCGGGTCGCGGCCGGGACGTCGACGTACCGCACCGCGTTCGGGTCGCCCAGGATCGCCTTGGCGATGGCGTGCACGATGTCGATGTCGAAGCCCTCGACCTGGCCGCCCTGCGCGTTCCGGTAGCCCCAGCGGTAGGCGTTCTGGTCGACGCCGGCGATCAGGTAGCCGCGCTGCTTGATCTGACTGACCTTGGGGCCCAGGTCGCTGCTGCTGGGCTTGATGCTCCTGGTCGGGTCGCACCCGGTCGCGTCGACCGGCACGGCACTCGCCGCGCTCCCCGGCGCATTGCCCGGCGACGCCGAGGCGGCCGCCCGCACCGCGGTGCCCGTGCCGGCACCGCTGCCCGACGCGGCGGCACAGCCGGCCAGCAGGACGGCCGTCACCGGCAGGACGGCGCGCTGCAGGGCCCGTCGGTTCCACTCCCCCGTTGTGTTCCGCACGCTCCATCCTCACCAGCCCGCGGTGACGCGCAGGTGGCGGCCGTCCGACCGTGCGGTGACCCCGGCGCCAACACTCCCGCTCGGGGCGACGAGGCCGCCTGCTCCGCCGGAGTTGTGCGTGTCCTTATGGGTGCTTAACGTCAATTTTGCCCGCCCCCTGGCGGGACGATCCGTCGGGCCGCCACCTCCTGCCTGCCCGCCGGCGACCCCCGCTCACCGCGGACAGGCAGGAGCGCGGAGTCCCGCCGCCCGTCCGGCCCCGAGTACTGCCGGTCCGCGGCCCGCGTCGGCGCCCGGGAGCTGCCCGTGCCTCCTCTCACCTCCCCCGCCCGCACCGGAGCGATCGCCGCCGGCACCCTCACCCTGCTGGCCGCACTGACCACCGGTCCGGCCCACGCCCAGCCGCGCGCCGACCCGCAGGTCGTCCAGGACCGGCTGGCCCCCACCTCGGCGCTGCCGAACACGCCCGTGACCGGGCAGCTGACGGTCCATTCGAGTGCCTGCTTCACGGTGAAGACGCTCGGCATTGGCGTGCGCGACGGCAACGGCAACAACCTCGACTTCCCCGGCAGCCTGGGCAGCACCCAGATCTGCCCCAGCGGGGTGAGCCTGACCACCGGTGCCCGCAGCTTCCCGGCCGGTACCTACCGGATCTTCGGCTACTACCAGAGCCAGAGCGGCAGCTGGACCAACCTGCCGGAGCAGCAGTTGGTCGTCGCCACCCCCACGCCGGTGGCCACCCAGGACAGCCTGACGCCCACCACCGCGACCGCGGACACCCCGGTCAGCGCCCGGCTCGCCGTCCACTCCAACGTCTGCTTCACCGCCAAGGCCGTGGGTGTCGCCGTCCGGGACGCCGCGGGCAACAACCTGGACTTCCCCGGCGGCCTGGGCAGCACCCAGATCTGCCCCAGCGGCCTCACCCTCACCACCGGTACCCGTAGCTTCCCCGCCGGCACCTACCAGATGTTCGGCTACTACCAGGACCCGAGCGGCGCCTGGAAGAACCTGCCCACCCAGCAACTGGTCGTCAGCAGCCCCACCCCGGCGCTCACCCTGGACAGCCTGACCCCGGTCACGGCCGCCGCGAACAGCCCGGTCACGGCCCAGCTGATGGTGCACTCCAACGTCTGCTTCACCGTGCAGTCCCTGGGCGTCGCCGTCCGGGACGCCGCCGGCAACAACCTGGACTTCCCCGGCGGCCTGGGCAGCACCCAGATCTGCCCCAGCGGCCTCACCCTCACCACCGGCGCCCGCAGCTTCCCCGCCGGCACCTACCAGATGTTCGGCTACTACCAGGACCCGAGCGGCGCCTGGACCAACCTGCCCACCCAGCAACTGATCGTCAACGCCGGGCAGGTCGGACCCACCTCGGTGATCCCGGGCCAGTCCCTGGTCTGGTCCGACGAGTTCAACGGCCCGATCTCCCCGCTCAAGTGGAACAAGGCCAACAGCAGCGCCTACCGGTACGGCACCCACAACCCGCAGGACGACAAGCTCGACCTGATCGACGCCAACAACGTCACCACGGCGAACGGTGTGGCCACCTTCACCGCCAAGCCGGTCAGCTTCAACCTGCCGGTGAAGAACCGCACCGCGTGGGCCACCGGACTGCTCACCACCGAGAACTCCGGCGAGAAGTTCATGGTGAAGACCGGCGACTACGCGGAGACCCGGGTCCGGCTGCCCAAGCAGCTCGGCGCCTGGCCGGCGCTGTGGACCTGGAAGGAGGGCGACAACGAGGTGGACTCCTTCGAGTTCCACCCGGACAACCCCAACCTGCTGGAGCTGACCAACCACACCAGGCCCGCGCAGAAGTTCTGGGAGAACAAGACGCACGTCCAGGCCGGTGAGTGGGTCACCATCGGCACCTACTACGGCGCCGACACGGTGACCTGGTACGTCAACGGCATCCCGGTCTTCGACGACAAGAAGGGGGTGGGGCCGAACTGGTCGGCCTACCTGATCCTCAACCTGTCGATCTGCTCCGGCGACTTCCACCCGGACCCGGCCGACAACACGCCGATCACCTTCGACGCGGACTACGTGCGGGTGTTCCGCTGAGTCCGTGCTGATGCGGTGACGCGGTGACTGTGCTCCTCGCGGTCACCGCGTCACCGCATCGGGTCAACCGGTGACCTGGATCACGAACGGGGTCGTGTGCCCCGTCGGGTCCGGGTCGTCGTCGCTGCTCACGGTCAGCGTGCCGGTCAGCGTGCCGGGGGCGACACCCGGATCGACCTGCATCTGCATCGAGGCGCTGGCGGTCTGCTCGAAGGGCAGGCCGGCCGGGAACGGGCAGGTCACGGTGTGGCCGTCGGGGGTGACGGTGCAGCTCCTCGGGAAGAACGGGCCCTGGGCCACGACCCCGTCCGGCAGCTGGAGGGTGAGGGTGAAGGCGCCGGCCTCACCGGGGCCGCCGTTCTCGGCGGTCGCGTGCAACAAGGTCTGCCCGCCGGCCGGGGTCGGGTCCGGGTCCTCCTCGGTCACCGTCAGGTGGCCGGCGACCGCCCGCGGGACGAACGGGGCCGCGGCCGGCGCGGTGCCGAGCAGCGCGGCCACCGCGCTGCAGGTCCCCAGGGCCACCACCAGTCGACCCGGCACTCCGAAACTCCGCAGCATTCGGTCACTCCCTCAGACGCCTACGCACCGCACGGACGCTGCCACGCTAGGCGCGAGGGGCCCCGGTGCCCGGCGCAACGCCGCCGCACCGGGCACCGTCACCCGTGCGGGCGCCGGGCCCTCCGCCGCCCGGGGCCGCCGCCGGTCAGCCGCCAGAGGCCGGCGAGCTCGTAGTAGACGCCGTTCACCAGTTGCAGCAGCACCAGGGTGACCGGCCAGAGCAGGCCGCCGAGCAGCGGCACCAGGTCGACCGGAAGGGTGTAGGCCATCACCACCCGGGCCGCCGCGTCGAGCAGCATCGCCACGCCCCAGATCGCCGTCGACACCCGCCAGATCCGGCGGAAGGCCGGCTCGCGCTCCCAGAGCACGTCCCAGGAGGTGCCGTCGGCGCCGAACCGCCCCTCCAACAGCGGGCGGCCGAAGTGGAAGAGCAGCGGGCGGTGGGCCCGGATCGACAGCAGGAACCAGAGGCCGGCCGCGCCGGTCAGCCAACCGTCCTTGGCCAGCAGGAACCGCGGGCTGCCGCTGACCAGCGCGGCGGCGACGCCCAGCACCATGGTCCCGGCGACGAAACCGGCCGGGCCCTCCAGGGTGCGCTGCCGGGCCCACTGCACGGCGCAGGTCACCGCCGGCAGCAGCGCCCCGAGCAGCAGGGCGGCGAAGACCGAGACCCCGGCGGCGCGCAGGCCGTAGTAGAGGCCGAGCGGGACGGCGAGGTCCCAGAGCAGGGTGAGCAGCAGCCGGCGGCGGGGCGGGGGCGGGTTCGCCGCGGCGCGCGTCGGGTCGGTGCGTGTCGCGTCGGTGCTCGCCGGTCGGTCGGTCAGGGCTGGGTCGGTCACGGCTCGGTCGGTCAGGGCTGGGTCCGGCTGCATGGATCCCTCCGGGTTCACGGGTCCCTCCGGGTGGCGCGCAGGGCCAGGCCGGTGATCTCACGGATGCACTCGTCCAGGGTCAGGCGGGGCGGGCGGGTCAACCGCACGGTGGCGGCGTCGATCGCGGACTTGAGGGTCAGCGCCATCAGCACGGTGTCGAAGGCGCGGAACTCCCCGGTCCGCTGGCCGGCGGCGAGGATCGGCTCCAGGTCGGCCACGTTCGCCTCGGCCGAGGCCTCGACGCCGTAGCGCAGGGCGCCGGCCGCGTCCCGGGCGTTCATGCTGATCTCGTACATCGCCCGGACCGCCGCCGGATGCTCGGCGATCCAGCCGAGCTGGGCCTCGATCCGGGCGGTGAGCGCCTCGGTCGGGGTCCGCGCCTCGGCCACCCGGGTGGCGATCGCCCGCTGGGCCTGCAGGGCGACGTCGATCAGCACCGCCTCCATCAGGTCGTCCCGGGTGCCGAAGTGGTACGAGATGAGCCGGGTGCTGGAGATGCCGGCGTGCTGCCGGATCCGCTCGAAGGTAGTGCGGCCGTACCCGCTCTCGGCGAGCACCGCGACGGCGGCCGCGATGATCTGCTCGCGTCGGGCCGCCGCGGCCACCGAGCGGGTCGGGTCGGGCGGTTGGGTCGGGGCTTCGTCGCCGGTTACCTGCATGAGTAATTTCTTCCTCGCCCGAGTAACAGCCAAACCTCCAGGCGCCGACCAGACCTCCCGACGCCGGCCGAATCTGCCGACCGCCCACCGTGATCGCCTATCGTCGTCTGGACGGCCGGACCGAACGGCTCGACCACGACCGTGGAGGGGGCACAGCGATGGGCACGGAGACAGCCGAGTCGTTCTACCGGAACCTCGGTGCGGACAGGTTCGAGAGCACCGGGCACACCGCCGGCCCGTGGAGCCCCGAGGCCCAGCACGCCGGCCCGCCCTCCGCCCTGCTGGGGCGGGCCTTCGAACGGCACCAGCCGCGCGAGGGGTTCCGGATCGCCCGGGTGACGCTGGACATCCCGCGCCCGGTACCGGTGGCCGAGCTGACGGTCGCGGTGCGCACGGTCCGTTCCGGCGGCCGCAGCGAACTGCTGGAGGGCGAGCTCACGGCGCAGGGCGAGGTGGTGATGGTGGCCCGCGCCTGGCGGATGGCGGCGAGCCCGCAGGACACGCCGGCGCTGCGCCCGGAGCCGCTGCCGCAACCGCTGCCCGGCCCCCAGTCGCCAGACCGACTGCGCGGCACCGCCCAGAACGGCTACGTCGCGGCGATGGAGTGGCGCTGGCCCGGCGAGACCACCTTCGACCACCCCGGGCCGGGCACCGTCTGGGCCCGCCAGCGCCACCCCCTGGTCGCCGGCGAGGCGGACACCCCGCTGACCCGCGCGCTCACCCTGGCCGACAGCAACTGGGCGGTGGCCTTCGAGCTGGACCACGTCCGGCAGCAGGTGATCAACACCGATGTCACGCTCGCGCTGCACCGCGATCCGGTCGGCGAGTGGCTCTTCCTGAGCTCCGCCACCGCGGCCAGCCCGCTCGGCTCGGGGCTGGCGCTGGGCCGGATGGACGACGAACTCGGGGACTGCGGGCGGGTGTTGCAGACGCTCTTCGTCGCGGGGCGGTGAACCGCCGCGGGGGCGGTGGGCAGCCGACCGGCCACCCACCGCCCCCGCGTGCCAGCCTGACGTGCGGTCAGAACTGCGCGAGCTCCCGGACCAGCCGGGCCGCGTCGACCGTGCCGACGCCGGTGGCCTGGTCGTAGCCGGGGCCGGCGGTGTAGCCGGAGGCGCCGGTCGAGCCGGTGGTGACGTCCACGATGCCCTTGGCGTGCGCGCCGTAGAGGGCATACAGCTGGTCGTCGATCACGCCGAGGCGGTGACCGGCGGCCTGGTCGGCGAGCGCGACGACACCGGCGAAGAGCGGGGAGGACTCACTGGTGCCCGCGCCGTCCGCGGTCCAGCCGGTGTTCGCCGGGTCGTAGCTGGAGTACAGCCAGAGCGCGCCGTTCGGCGAGCCGGCCATGCTGATGTCGGGCGTGCCGCGGTGGGCGCCGACCACCGAGCGGACCGGGTCCTGGTAGTGCGGGCGGGCGAAGACCTTGGACAGCTCGCCGCCGCTGCCGGACCAGGCGGCGTCGGGGGCGGTGCGCCGGCCCTGGTCGTCCAGCGTCAGTTCGGTGCCGCCGACTGCGGTGACCAGCGGGTCGCCGGCCGGCCAGGCGGCGTCCAGCCTGGTCGAGTCGCCGCCGCCGTCGCCGGAGCTCGCGGTGAGCGTGACGCCGTGCCGGGCCGCGTTCTGGAAGGCGTAGCGCAGCGTGGTCAGGCTGGTGTAGTCGCCCTGGCCGAAGCCGGGGAACTCGGCCTCGCTGGTGGCCCAGCTCATCGAGACCACGTCGGCCTGGTCGGCGTCGACCAGGTGGTTGATGCCGCTCATCATCTCGGGGATCCCGGTCGGGCCCTCGGTCTCGGCGACCCCGGTCTCCAGCAGCACGATCCTCGCCCCGGGCGCCACCGCGTGCGCGGCCTCCACGTCGAGGGTGGTCTCGCCGGCCCAGCCGGTCATGTCGCTGTTCTTCGGGTCGAACGCCGGGACCTGCCCCCACTGGACCACGTCCACCTGGGTGCTCGCGATGCCCCAGTGCGCCGACCAGACGTCCAGGTCGTGCTGGATGGTCGGGGAGCCGAAGGAGTCGACGATCACGATGGTCCGGCCGGCGCCGGTGATCCCGTGGCGGTAGAGCGGGTCGAGGTTGTACGCGGTGCGGTACTGGAGCGGGGAGTAGCAGGCGCGGTGCAGCTGGGTCACGCACTGACTGGTCGGCAGCGGGGCCGCGAGCACCGGGTCGTCGGCGGGAGCGGCGTGGCGCAGCGGGTGGACCGCGGGCCGGGCGGCGCTCGCGGTGGCGGTCCCGGTGGTGCTGGACTGGCTGACGGTGGGCAGCAGCGCGAGCGCGAAGGCGCCGGCGGCGGCCGCGGCCAGCCGCAGACGGGCGGTCATGGGCACGACGGTTTCCCCTCCCGGGTGAGGCACAAGGGCGGTTGACGGGTGCTGCGGTTGACGGGTGCTGCGGTTGACGGGTGCTGCGGTCGGATCCTGTGTTGATGTGCTCAGGTCACAGGCCATCGCATTCGTCCCAGCTTGTCAACGAGGCCTCAGGGTCGCTGTCACGCCGCCGGATCCGCTGCGCGACTACGGGGGGCGACCGGCCGCCGCGCGGCGGTCAGCGCCCGACCTGGTGGATCACCGCCGCGAGCAGGCCCGGGAACCCTTCGCGCTCCAGGAAGAACCGTGGCTCGGCGGTGGCCGGGTCCGACCGCCAGTGCCACCAGCCCGGCGGGTCCGCCGGGGCGTGCCAGGCCAGCCAGCGGCGGAACGCCTCGTCACCGAGCAGCAGGAAGGCCCACGGCAGCAGCTCGGGCGCCGCCGGGGCCGCGATCGGCACGCCCGCCACGGTCTGCAGCCACTCGCGCAGGAAGTCGATCCGGTCGCGCTCGGCCCGCCCGGGGCGGCCGGACCGGCGCGGACGACCCGCGCTGCCCGGCCGGCCCGGGCGACTCAGCCGGCGGGTCAGGCCGCGGCGGCGCAGCTCGCGGACGGTGGCGGTGTGCAGCCGGGCCAGGCTGAGCAGGCTGCCCGTGGGTGGCTGCGGCACCTGCACGGTGTCGGCCGGCCGAGCCAGGACGAGCTCGGGCGCGGCGCCGAACAGGGCGTCAAGGAGCAGCGCGTCGGGGCGGGACAGCGGGCCGTCGGTCCGGTGGCCCGGGCGCAGGGTGTAGCCGTCCGGGTCGCCGACCACCTCGATCCGGCCGGCCTGGCAGAGCCAGAGGAAGCCGGCGAGCAGGCCGCGCAGCGGGTTGTCCACCCCGACCAGCCCGGCGGCGAGCAGGCAGCTGAGCGTCGGCAGCCCGGCCTGCGCGTCGCGGCGGCCGGACGGCGCGGGGGACGGGGAGGGTGACGCGGCGGCGGGTGGCACGGGGTCGGCGTCCGTCCCGGCGTCGGTCGCCGTCTCGGCCGCCGTCGCCGTCTCGGTCTGGGTCTCGGCCTGCGACATGGCCGCCATCCCCCCTCTCGCGCTGCGGACCGCGGACCTACGATCATGCCTGCCGCGGCCCGCCTTGGCCATGACCATGCCCGTCCGGATGACGGCGAGTCACGACACACCGGGAGTGGCCGGATTCGCATCCAAGTCGGTGTGTCCCGTCGGGTGTTCCTCCAAAGCGCGGCGGGGGAACGGCATCACCACTGTTCCCGGTGGTGGTTGTTAGCGTGGGTGGATGACTGGCACAGTGCACTCGGCGTGGCACACCCGTCCCGCCGTGGCGGCCGCCCCGGGCACGCCGGCAGCGCTCGCCGCGGGCGCGCCCGCGGTGCCGGAGCCGGCCGCAGTCCGCGCGCGGACCACGCAACCGCTCGGTGACCCCGGGCTGATCGACGCCGTCGCGGCGGCGGGCGACGGCGCCCCGGTCGGGTCGGCCGAGCCCGGCCCGGCCCGGGCTGCGCACCGTGCGGACCGTCAACACCCGCTGCCACCAACGGATTACGATGATGATCTTTGATCGTTCGTCGGCTATCGTGCTCCTTTCCCGCTGCCGGCTCGAACACGAGAGACCACACCATGCCGCTACCGTCCGGTCCCCAGCCGCCCAGCCGGCTGACCGAGCAGTACCCCGCCCGTCCGCGCCGAGTGGTGGTCACCGGGGTCGGGGCTATCTCCCCGCTCGGGGGCGACGCTGCGCAGACCTGGGCGGGCCTGCTCGGGGGTAGATCCGGGATCCGGCAGCTGACCGCGCCGGAGTTCGACGGGCTGCCGGTGCGGGTCGCGGCGCCGAGCGCGGTCGAGCCGGCGGAGCTGCTGCCGCGGCCGCAGGCGCGCACCATGAGCCGGGCCGCCCAGTTCGCCGTCCTGGCGGCCCGCGAGGCCTGGGCGGACGCCGGCCTCCCCGCCTCGGCGGCCCGGGACGGCTTGGTCGACGCCCGGCGGCTCGGGGTGTCGATAGGCACCATCCTCGGCGGCGCGCCGCTGCTGCTCACCGCCGACCAGGCCCTGCACGAGCACGGCGCCCGGCGGGTCTCGCCGCACAGCACCCCGATGATGATGCCCAGCGGCGCCGCGGCCCAGATCGCGATCGACCTCGGCGCCCGGGCCGAGGCCCGCACGGTGGTCTCCGGCTGCGCGTCCGGCGCCGAGGCGATCGGGCAGGCGATCGACCGGATCCGCACCGGACACGCCGACCTGGTGATCGCCGGCGGGACCGAGGCGGTGATCATCCCCGCGATCCTGGCCTCGTTCAGCGCCATGCGGGCGCTCTCGGCCGTGGCGGCCGGCCCCGAGCACGCCTCCCGGCCGTTCGACCGGGACCGCGACGGGTTCGTGCTCGGCGAGGGGGCGGGCCTGCTGGTGCTGGAGGCCGAGGAGCACGCGCTGGCCCGCGGTGCCCGGATCTACTGCGAGGCCGCCGGCTGGGGGCTCTCGGTCGACGCGCACCACATGGTCGCACCGCGCGCCGACGCCGAGGGCGTGGTGGACGCGATCCACCGGGCGCTCGCCGACGCCGGGGCCAAGCCGGACCAGGTCGCGCACGTCAACGCCCACGCCACCGCCACGCCGGCCGGCGACGCCACCGAAGTGACCGCGCTCTGCCGGGTCTTCGGCTCCGAGGTCGACCGGATCCCGGTCACCGCGCCGAAGGGCGCGCTCGGGCACCTCCAGGGCGCGGCCGGCGGGGTGGAGGCGGTGGCGACGGTGCTCACGCTGCGGCACGGACTGATCCCGCCGACCGTCGGTTTCAGCCAACCGGACGACGGCAATCCGCTGGACATCGTCGCCGGCAAGCCGCGCCCGCTGCCGCGCAGCGGCGACCTGGCGCTGAGCAACTCCTACGGCTTCGGCGGCCACAACGCGGTGGTGGCCTTCCGCCGCTGCACCTGACGCCGCTGCACCTGAGGCCTAGGGACCCGGGGCCCGCGGCCGAGCCGCGGCGCGGGCCTGACCGCCCGGGCGGCCGGTCGTGACCTGCTCGGGTCGTCCGGCTCAGGCACCCGGGACACCGGCGCCGGGACGGTGGGAGGGCAACCAGCCCCACCACCCGACCGGGAGCGTTCCCGATGCCCCGACCCGCCGCCACCACCGCCGCGCCGTCCGACCCCGGCGCGACGCGGCTCGACCGGTCCGTCCAGCTCGGCCCGTGCCAGTACCGCGTCCTGATCCGGGCCGGTGCCGGGGCGCGCGCCGCGCTGACCGCGGCCGCCCGCGACCTGGGCGCGGCCCGTTTCCTGCTGGTCGCGGCGGCGCGCACCCCCGCGGACCAGCTGGCCGAGGCCGCCGCGACCCTCGCACCGGCCGGCGAACTGCTGGTGCTGCGCGGCGCGCCCGGCGTCCCGCTGAGCTTCCCCGAGCCGACCCCCGACACGGTGGTGGTGCTGCTGGGCGGCCGGCGCGCGCTGCGGGCCGGCCTGGCCTGCGCCGGGCGGGCCCGGCTGGTCCACCTGCCGACCACGCTGGCGGCGATGTGCGACGCGGCGGTCGGCGTCCAGCCCGACGGCGCGGGCGGCCTGCGGGCGCCGGCCCAGGTCTGGTGCCGCCCCGACCTGCTGCGCGGGCCGCAGCACGCGGGCCTCTACCCGCTGCTGCGCAACGTGCTCGCCATCTGCCCCTACCACCTCCGCGCGGTCGCCGACCGGCTGCGGCCCGACGGTCGCTACCCGGCACCCGTGCTCGCCGCCTTCGTCGCGCTCTGCGTGGAGGCCCGCGCCGGGGTGCTCGCCTACGACCCGCTCGGCACCGGCCCCGGCACCGTGCTCCGCTACGGCGAGGGCACCCTGCAGGGGCTGCTGCGGGCCGCCCGGACCGCCCGCCGGCTCGGGCTGCTGGACGCCGCCGACGAGGCCGCGCACCACGAGCTGCTGGCCGCGGCCGGGGTCCGGGTGGTGCCGAGCGAGCCCACTCCCGAGGTGGCCGAGCTGGTGCTGCTGCGCGCCCTGGGCCACCCGCACACCACCGCCGGCTCGCTGCTCACCCCGGTCCGGGCCGACCGCACCGCCGTCGACGCCACCGCGGTGGCCGACGCGGACACCCTCGACACCCTCGACACCGCCGACACCGCCGCGCCCCCGGTGGCCCGGGACGCCGGTCGCCCGGTCCCGGTCCGGGCGGGCCGATAACCGGGACCAGGACGCGGCCCACCACCCGGGCGACCGGGACATCGGGACGCCGACCGTGGAACCACGGCCACCGCGGGCTGCGGCCCGCACCGCCGAAGTCCCCTTCGGTACCGAACCGCACGACTGAGAACCGCTTCAGCACCGAACCGCACAAGGAAACGGAGCCCTCCGTGTCCCCCCAGAACCCCACCGTCCAGAACCCCACCGTCCAGAACCCCACCGCGACCACCCCCGCCCACGGCCTGTTCACCACCGGCACCCCCACCGACTCGTGGACCGTCCGCACCGCGCTGCCCGTCGACTACCGGGTGCGCACCGTCCCGAACGTGCTCGATCCCGCCAACCCCGCGCTCGCCCGCGCGGGCGCCCCGGCCCACGGCGGCCCGCGGCGCCGGCTGCTGGTGGTCGAGGCCAAGGTCGACGAGCTCTACGGCGAGCGGATCCGCGCCTACTGCACGGCCCAGCGGATCGAGCACCGGATCCTCGTCCTGCTCGCCAACGAGCAGGTGAAGAGCATGGCGGCGGTCTTCCGGGTCGCCGAGGAGATGGACCGCTTCGGGCTGGCCCGGCGCGGCGAGCCGGTGATCGCGATCGGCGGCGGCGTGCTGACCGACGTGGTCGGCCTGGCCTGCAGCCTCTACCGGCGCAGCACGCCGTTCGTCCGGGTCCCGACCACCCTGATCGGCCTGGTGGACGCCGGCGTCGGGGCCAAGACCGGCGTGAACTTCGGCGAACACAAGAACCGGCTGGGCACCTACCACCCGGCCGCCGAGACCCTGCTCGACCCGGCCTTCCTGGCCACCCTGGACCGCCGGCACGTCAGCAACGGCCTGGCGGAGATCCTCAAGGTCGCGCTGATCAAGGACCGGGAGCTGTTCGGACTGCTGGAACGGCACGGCGAGGCGCTGCGGTCCACCAGGTTCCAGCACCCGGCCGCCGCCGAGGTGATCAACCGCGCGGTGCACGGGATGCTCAGCGAACTCCAGCCCAACCTCTGGGAGAAGACCCTGGAGCGGGCGATGGACTACGGCCACTCGTTCAGCCCGACCCTGGAGATGCGGGCGCTGCCCGAGTTGCTGCACGGCGAGGCCGTCTGCGTCGACATGGCGCTGACCTCGGTGCTGGCCGCCCGGCGCGGGCTGCTCGACCCGGTCGAGTGCGCCCGGATCCTCACCCTGATGCGGCGGCTGCAACTGCCGGTCCACCACCGGCTGCTGGAACCCGGGCTGCTGCACGACGCGCTGACCGACACCGTCCGCCACCGCGACGGCCGGCAACGGCTGCCGCTGCCGGTAGGCATCGGCGCCGGGATCTTCGTCGACGACCTGACGCCGCACGAACTGACCCGTGCCGTGCACGAACTCCACTCGGCAGCCGCGACCCTGACCGACCGTCAGGCCGACGAACCGCAGCGGCGGAGCGCAAACGCGGACCAGGCCGCCTGAGTCCGAGGAGGTGAGGGACCATGCGCAGCGGCATCATCGTCGCGAGCACCCGGGAACGGGCCCAGGTCCACGGCGTGCACGGCGCCACCGGCCTGACCTACTGGGCCTGCCTGGCCCGCCGCACCGGGCTGCACGGGGGGTGGGAGGCCATCGAGTGGGCCTGCCTGCCCCCGGGCGGGGTCAGCGGCGAGCACCTGCACACCCGTACCGAGGAGCTCTACCTGCTCCTCACCGGCCACGGCGAGATCAGCCTGGACGGCCGGCGCCACCGGGTCACCGCCGGCGACGCGGTACTGACCGGCCTCGGCACCCGCCACGGCCTGCGCAACACCGGCGACGAACCCCTGGAATGGCTGGTGATCGAGTTGACCGCCGTCGACCCCACGACCGCACCCACCACCGGCGGCACGCCCGGCCGCACCCCCGACACCACGACGGGGGCCTCCCCCGGTCGACCGATCGAGGCACCCCCCACCACCGACCTGCCCCACCCGCTGCTGCACAGCACCGTGGTGACCAACCTGCGCCGGATCGGCCCGCTCGACCCGCGGGTGGTGCTGACCGGGCCGCTGCGCAGCGTCGAGGTGGTCGGCCTGAACGCCGCCGAACGCATCGAGCTGGCCGCGGACGGCGTGGAGCACACCGTCTTCGTGACCGCCGGCAGCGGCCACGCGGGCACCGGCGAGGTGCGGGTGCCGCTGGCCCCGGGCACCTCGATCACCCTGCCGCTCGGCACCGCCGCCGCGCTGACCGCCGGACTCGACGGTCTGGAGTACGTGCACGCGGTGCTCACCGTCCCGACCGGAGGCCACTCGTGATCACCACCACCGTCGCCCGGCCGGCCGTCCTGGTCGGCCGGGGCACCGAGCGGATCCGGATCCGCTGCCTGGCCCGCCGGGGCATGCTGCACAGCGAGACCGAGGCGGTCGACCACGTCCGGCTCAGCCCCGGCGCCTGCTACGACCTGACCGGGCGCGGACAGAGCGAGGCCGCCTGGTACGTGCTGCGCGGCCCGGTCGCCCTGCTCGGCAGCCGGGGCGAACGGACGCTGGTCGAGGGCGACCTGGTGCTGGCCCCGCGCGGCGACCGGGTGCACCTGCACGGCGGCCCGTTCGGCGCCGAACTGCTCTGCCTGACCCTCACCCCGCGCGCCACCAGCGACCGGCTGCCGGCGCGCCGACCCGCACTCACCCGTAATCCCGACCAGCCGGAGGAACTCCCGTGAACGCCCGTACCGTCCACCACGTCGCCTACACCGTCCCCGACCTGGAAGCGGCGATCGCCTTCTTCACCGACGCCCTGGGCGCCGAACTCGCCTACACCACGGGCCCGCTGAGCGACCGCGGCGACTGGATGACCCGTCACCTGGGCGTCCACCCGCGCGCCGTGGTGCACCTGGCGATGCTGCGCCTGGGTCCGACCCTCAACCTGGAGCTGTTCGAGTACCAGGTGCCGGACCAGCGCAAGGCGCTGCCGATGAACAGCGACTGGGGCGGCCACCACCTGGCGCTCTGGGTCGAGGACCCGGCGGAACTGGCGTCCGAGGTGCGCCGGCTGGCCGCCTACCCCGGGGTGCGGGTGCTGGGCGGGGTCGACACCGTCACCAGCGGGCCGATCAAGGGGACCCGCTGGGTCTACCTGACCACGCCCTGGGGGATGCAGCTCGAACTCGTCCACGCACCCGCCCGGCAGCCCTTCCACGAGGACACCCCGGTGCGGCTCTTCGAACCGGAGGGCTCGGCCCGATGAACGAGAACCGCCCGAGGAACGGGAGCAGCCCGCTGAACGGCATCTGGGCCGCCGGCGCGCCGCCGGTGGTGACCGGCGAGGTCGAGGAGCTGACCGCCGACGTGGTGATCATCGGCTCCGGGGCGGGCGGGGCCACCACCGCCTGGGCACTGGCCGGCAGCGGCGCCCGGGTGCTGGTGCTGGAGCGCGGCGGCTTCCTGCCCCGCGAGGCGGCCAACTGGTCGCCGCAGGCCGTCTTCGCCGAGCAGCGCTACCACAACGCCGAGCCCTGGCGGACGCCGGACGGCCGCCGGTTCACCTCCACCGCGCACTACTACGTGGGCGGCACCACCAAGGTGTACGGCGCGAGCCTGCCGCGGCTGCGGGTCGCGGACTTCGGCCCGGTGGCCCACCCGGGGGGCCTCTCCCCCGCCTGGCCCTTCGACTACGCCGAACTGGAGCCGCACTACGCGGCGGCCGAGCGCCTCTACCGGGTGCACGGCCCCGCCGACCCCGGCGCCGACCCGACCGCCCCGCCGCGCTCGACCCCCTTCCCGCACCCGCCGGTGCCGCACGAGGCACCGGTCGCCGAGCTCGAACGGCGGCTGCGTGCCCAGGGCCTGCACCCCTACCCGCTGGAGCTGGGGATCGACCTGGGCCCGGACCGCCCGTGCCGGCGCTGCGGCACCTGCGACGCCTTCCCCTGCCGGGTGGGCGCCAAGAACGACGCCGAGACCCGGGCGCTGCGCCCGGCGCTGCGGCGCGGCAACGTCCGGCTGCTCACCCACACCTACGTGCACCGGCTGGCGACCGGGCCGGACGGGCGGCGGGTGACCACCGTGCACGCACTGCGCGCCGGCCGCCCGCTCACCGTCCGGGCCGGCACCGTGGTGGTCAGCGCCGGTGCGATCAACTCGGCCGCACTGCTGCTGCGTTCGGCCTCCGACCGGCACCCGGCGGGGCTGGCGAACGGCTCCGGCCTGGTCGGGCGCAACCTGATGCTGCACAACAACTCCGTGCTGGTGGCGATCGACCCGCGCCGGCGCAACCCGGTCACCTTCCAGAAGACACTGGCCGTCAACGACTTCTACCAGCCGGGACCGCACACCCCCGAGCCGCTCGGCAACCTGCAGCTGATGGGCAAGATCCGCGCCGAGATGCTGCCGCCGCGGCTGCCCCACCGGCTGCGCGCCGCCGTCGCCGCGCACAGCCTGGACTGGTGGGTGATGTCCGAGGACCTGCCCGACCCGCGCAACCGGGTCACCCTGGCCCCCGACGGGCAGATCACCCTGCACCGGGTGCCCACCAACACCCGGGCCCACCGCGACCTGCTGCGGGCCGCCCGCCGGATGCTGCACCGGGCCGGCTACCCGCTGGTGCTCGCGCACCGGATGGGCGTCGAGGCCACCGGCCACCAGTGCGGCACCACGGTGGCCGGCCCGGACGGGCGGGACTCGGTGCTCGACCCGTACTGCCGCAGCCACCAGGTGGCCAACCTCTACGTGGTGGACGGCGGCTTCTTCCCGTCCTCCGCCGCCGTCAACCCGACCCTGACCATCGCCGCGCAGGCCCTGCGGGTCGCCCGGCACGGCGGACTGCTCGACTGACGGTCCGTCATCTCTTGTCCCCCTGCTGAGGAGAACCCATGTCCACCGCCCAGGCCGCCGTGGTCCGCGCACCCGGCGCCCCCTTCCGGATCGAGCCGGTCCGGCTCGACGACGTGCGGCCGCACGAGGTGCTGGTCGAGGTCGAGGCCGCCGGGATCTGCCACACCGACCTGAGCGTGCGCGCCGGCCACACGCCCTTCCCGCTGCCCGGGGTGCTCGGGCACGAGGGGGTCGGGCGGGTGGCGGCGGTCGGTGCGGCCGTCACCGCCACCGCACCCGGTGACCGGGTGCTGCTGACCTTCGACTCCTGCGGCGGCTGCCTCGCCTGCCAGGCCGGCCGCCCGGTCCAGTGCGTGCACTGGCCGGCGCTCAACCTGTTCGGCGGCACCCGACTGGACGGCTCCACCGTGCTGCGGGACGCCGCGGGCCGCGCCCTGAACGGCAAGTTCTTCGGCCAGTCCTCGTTCGCCACCCTGGCGCTCGGTTCCGAGCGCAACGTGGTCCCGGTGCCCGCCGACCTGCCCGCCGAGCTGCTGGCGCCGTTCGGCTGCGGCGTGCAGACGGGCGCGGGCGCGGTGCTCAACGTGCTGCGCCCTGAACCGGGACAGAGCCTGGCGGTGTTCGGCGCCGGCGCGGTCGGCCTCTCGGCGGTGCTGGCGGCCCGGCTGACGGCGGCCACCCGGATCGTGGCGGTCGACCTCAACCCGGCCCGGCTCGCGCTGGCCCGGCAGCTCGGCGCCACCGAGACCGTCGACGCCCGCACCGAGGAGGTCGGGCGACTGCGCGACCTGGACCGGATCCTGGAGACCAGCGGCGACCTCCGCGCGCTGCGCACCGCGGTGGCGGCGCTCGCCGTCGGCGGCGTGCTCGGGGTGGTGGGCGCACCGCCGAAGGGCACCGAGCTCGGCCTGGACGTGCCGCAACTGCTGGACCGGGGGCCGCGGATCGTCGGCATCAACCAGGGTGCCAGCCTGCCGCGGCAGTTCCTGCCCGCGCTGATCGAGTTGCACCGGGCCGGGCGCTTCCCGGTGGACCGGCTGGTCCGCAGCTACCCGTTCGAGCAGATCGAACAGGCGGCCGAGGACGCGCGGGCCGGGCGGACCGTCAAGCCGGTGCTCCTGCTGCGCTGACCGGTGCACCCGCCGCGCCGACCGGTGCACCCGCCGCGCCGATCCGGCGATCAGCTGCGGACACCGCACGAAACCGTTCGGTCACCGGATGACTACTGTTAGTGTTCATTCGTGGACGATTCCTTGGGCGAGTCCCTGGACGATTCCTTTGTCAACGATGCCTCGGCTCCGGACGGCGCCCCGCCCCAGTCGCCGCCCCGTGCGGCCGACGGCGACCTGCGGGTGCTGCTGGTCGACGACCACCCGCTCTTCCGGGCCGGTCTGCGGGCCGCCCTGGAGAGCGAGCCGGGCGTGACCGTGGTGGGCGAGGCCGAGGCCGCGGGCCCGGTGCCCGACGCCGTCGAGCAGCACCGCCCGGACGTGGTGGTGATGGACCTCTCGCTGCCCGACGCCTCCGGCCTGGACGCCACCCGCAAGCTCGCCGCGCTGCACCCCGGGCTCCCGGTGCTGATGCTGACCATGGCCGCCGACGACGGCAGCCTGCTCGCCGCGCTGCAGGCCGGCGCCCGCGGCTACCTGGTCAAGGGCGCCGGTCGCGAGGAGGTGCTGCACGCGGTGCGCACCGTGGCGGCCGGCGGCGCGGTCTTCGGTGCGGACATCGCCGCCCGGATCACCACCCTGCTGGCCGGCAGCCGGCTGCGCGAGGCCGGGCAGCTCTTCCCCAGCCTGACCAGCCGGGAGGCCGAGGTGCTGGACCTGGTCGCGCGCGGCCTGGACAACCACCGGATCGCCCGCGAGCTGGTGGTGGCCGAGAAGACCGTGCGCAACCACGTCACACACATCTTCGAGAAGCTCAACGTGGCCACCCGGGCCGAGGCGGTGGCCCGGGCCCGGGACATGGGCCTGGGCGACGGCGGGAACTGAGCCGCGGCCGGCCCGGCCCGGGGCTGTCGGATCCGGGCCCGGGCCGGGTCCGCGGGCCCGGTTCGGGTCCGGTTCGGGACGGCGGCCTCAGGCGACCGGGACCGGGGGCCGCCGAGGATGGAGCCCGATCGAAGCGAGGGGGCGGCCGGAGGAGGGCACCATGCGCGTGGCGACCAGAACCGCACCCGAGCGGGCCGCGGCCACCCCGGCCCGGCCCGCCACCGCACCGTCCGCCGCCTACGGCGTCTGCGGGCTGACCCTGCTCTGCGGCTTCGGCTGGGTGGTGCTGGCCCTCACCCAGCTCGACGACCCGGCCCGCAACGCGGCCATCCCCTACGACTGGGCCTCGCTGCTGCTCGGCTTCGGCCTCGCGCTGTCGGGACTGTTCATCCTGGCCCACCGCTCCGGCAACGGGCTGGGCCGGCTGCTGCTCGCCGCCGGCTTCCTGACCTGCCTGTCCCGGTTCCTGCTGATCGCGCTGGCGGTCGCCGACGCCGGTCCGCCGTGGGCCGACCTCGGTGCCGGGGTGCTGGTGCTGGCCGCGAGCGTCTTCGTCTTCACCATGTACTCCGTGCCGCTCTGGTTCCCCGACGGCCGGCTGCCGCGCCGGTGGGGCCGCGGCTACGCAGCTCTGCTGCTGCTCCTGAGCACCGCCCAGGGCTACTCCGACCGCGCGGGCGAGAGCAGCTACTACGGCCTGCCGAACCCGCTGGAGCGCGGCTGGTGGGGCCGGCTCGAGGTGCACGTGACCGCGGCCCTGGACCCGTGGATCGACTGGGTCGCACCGGCGCTGATCGCGCTGGGCGTGCTGATCGCCGTGGTCCGCCGGCACCGCTCCCCCGGTGCCAGGCTCCAGCAGGTGGCGGTGCTGGCGCCCTGGCTGGTCTGGAACACGCTGAACTTCCTCGCCTACCACCTGGACTGGACCGGGACCCCGTACTTCGTCTTCAACTCGATCATCGCCGGCCTGTGGCCGTTCGCCCTGATCCTCGCCTTCTCCCGGGACCGCTCCTGGCAGCTGGACCGGGCAGGGCGGCAGGTGCTGACCAGTTTCACCCTGGTGGCACTGCTGATCTTCGGCTACTTCCTGCTCGGCCTGGAGCTGCCCAAGCTGCTGCCGCACGCCGACACCGGCGACGCCCAGGTGATGGCCGGCTGCGCCCTGGTCCTCGGGGTGCTGCTGCGGCCCACCGCGCGCGGGGTCAGCCGGGCCGTCGACCGCTTCTACTACGGCGACCGGGCCCGCCCCTACCAGGTCGCCCGGGACCTGGCCGAACGGCTGAGCCGCGCGGTCAGCCCCGCCGAGGCGCCGCCGCTGCTCTGCCGCACCGTGGTGCGCGCCCTGGGCCTGCCCGGGGCCCGGGTGGTGGTCGCCACCCGCGAGGGGCCGCGGGAGCTCGCCGCCCTGGGCCGACCCGACGGCAGGGCCGGCGCCGAGGTCTTCCCGATCAGCTCCGAGGGCGCGGTGATCGGCGAACTGCACGCACCGCCGCGCTCGGGGCAGCAGGCACTGGACCGGCAGGACCGCGCGGTGCTGCGCTTCCTGGCCGACCAGTCCGCCCCGGCGCTGGCCTCGCTACGGCTCTACGAGGAGCTGCAGGCCAGCCGCAAGCAGCTGGTGCTGGCCCGCGAGGAGGAGCGCAAGCGCCTGCGGCACGACCTGCACGACGGCCTCGGCCCGGCCCTGTCCGGCCTGCGGCTGCAGATCGACGCGGCGCGCAGCTCGCTGCCCGCCGACTGCCCGGCCGAGGAGCCGCTGCGCACCGCCTCGCGGGGCATCGGCACCGCCATCGACGAGCTGCGCCGGATCACCGACGGGCTGGCTCCGGCCGAGCTCGGCCGGGTCGGCCTGACCAGCGCGTTGCGCGAACTGGCCGGCCGGTTGGACGGCGCGCGGCTGCAGGTCACCGTGGAGCTCGAACCGGACCCGCTGCCGCCGCTGCCGGCCGCCGTCGAGGTCGCGCTCTACCGGATCAGCGGCGAGGCGCTGAACAACGTGCTGCGGCACTCCGGCGCGGCGCGGGCCAGGCTCGCGCTGCGGGTGGCGGCCGACCGGGTCTCGGTGGAGGCCAGCGATGACGGGGCCGGCTTCCCGGCCCACGCCGGGGCGGCCGGGGTGGGGCTGCGGTCGATGGCCGAGCGGGCCGAGGAGCTGGGCGGCAGCTTCAGCGCCGCCAACGACGCCCGCGGCGCGGTGGTGCGGGCGGTCCTGCCGTGCGGCGCCGACGGCGGGGTGGCGGGCGGGGTGGACGGCGGGGTCGGCGGGGTCGGCGGGGTCGACGGGCACCCGAACGGCTGAACCGGGCAGCGGTCGGGGGTAGCGACTGGGGGCCGCGGGCAGTGGCCGGCGCGCCCGGGTCCCGTCCGAAGTCGGGACCAGGACCTCATGTCATCGGGACCGGCCCACCGCGATAGTCGAAGCATCGGTCCTCGGCCGTGTCCCCCCAGGGCCCGAGGAGCGGAGGCAAGGAGGAACCCCCATGACCACCCCGACCCCAGTCCCCGTCCGCCCGGTCGACGATCCCGAGGCGCCGGAAGAGGCCGAGCGGCAGGCGCCCCAGCCGGAGTCCCCGGACCACGTGCCGGACCCGACCGAGGACGGCAGCCGGGCGACCTGCCGCCCGCCCGACAACGGCTGCCAGAAGTAGCGGCCCACCCGCACGGCGGGCAGCACCGACAGGAGGGCCGGCCGCCGCAGTCCCAGCACTGCGGCGGCCGGCCCGTTGCGGTGTCCGGATTCAGCTGTCGCCCGGCATGCCGGACATCGGCGTCGCGCCCGCGGGCATCGCGGGCGTCGCGGGCGTCGGCGCAGCCGCCGGGGCCCCCGCCATCGGCATCGCGCCGCCCAGGTCGAGCACCGCGCCCGGGGTCACCGTGAAGGGCCGCATCATGCCGCCGTCCTCGTGCTCCAGCAGGTGGCAGTGGTACATGAAGCGGCCGGTGGCGCCGGTGAACTGCGCGGCGATCCGCACCAGTTGGCCGGGCGGGACCTGGATGGTGTCCTTCCACCCCTGGTCGCTCGGCGCCACCGCCAGCGGCCCGCGGAAGGCCACCGGGCTGCCCGCCGCGGTGCCGCCCGCCGCCTGCCGGAACCCGGAGACGTCCCAGTCCTCCCGGCTCAGCGCCTGGAAGCGGACCAGGTGCAGGTGCACGGGGTGCAGCGCGATGCTCAGGTTGAGGATCGTCCACACCTCCCAACCATCCTGCCGGACGTGCCAGTTGAGGGTGTCGTCGAAGGTCCGGGCGACCCGCCGGTAGCAGCTGAGCTGCCCGGTGGCGTCCCTGAGCTGGACCAGTCCGTCGGTGGGCTCGGCCCCCGGCGCCGCGTCCGGCTCCGCGCCCGCCATCTCCCAGAGCTGGAAGTCGCCCTGCGGGTCGGTGGCGAGCAGCAGCATCCGATGGGTGTGCTCCGGCAGGGCGTCGTGCGACAGCCTGGTGTAGGACGGCGCGAGCCGGGCGGGCAGCGCGAAGGGGTCGCCGGCCGGCTCCCGGGCCACCCGGAACTCCAGCACACCGGTGTCGGTCAGCCGCTGGTCCGGGTGCGGTTCGGCCGGTGACGCGCCGGGCGGCAGCGGTTCGCCCTCGTAGGGGGCGATCGCGGAGTTGACCAGGCGCAGCGTGCGCCCGGCCAGTGCACCGAAGTCGATCAGCAGGTCGGCCCGCTCGGCCGGGGTGAGGGCCAGTCCGCCGTCCGGCAGCGGGACCGGGGCGCCGAGCAGCCCGGCGTCGGTGCCGATCTGCCAGACCGCGCCCGGCACCCGCTCGCCCTGCTCGTCCACCAGGTGCAGCCGGTAGGCGCGGCCGTTGGCGGCGTTCAGCACCCGGAACCGGTACCAGCGGGCGCGCACCTCCAGGTAGGGCCAGATCGCGCCGTTGACCAGGGTGTACGGCCCGAAGAAGGGCAGCGGCGCGGCCGTCTTGTGCAGCAGCCGCCCGGTGAAGCGCCCGTCCGGGCCGAGTTCCAGGTTGCGGTCGCAGAGCACCAGCGGCACCTCGTAGGGCCCGGCGGGCAGCCCGAGCGCGTCCTCCTCCTCGTCCCGCACCAGGTAGAGCCCGGCCAGGCCGGCCTGCACGTTGAGCCGGGTGATGCCCATCGCGTGGTCGTGGTACCAGAGCAGGGTGGCGGGCTGGTCGTTCGGGTACTCGGCCAGCTGGGACTCGCCGGGCAGCACCGCGTTCTCGGTCCAGCCGTCGTGGCCGCCGCCGGTGCGCCCGCCGTGCAGGTGGGTGACGGTCCAGGCGGGCAGCAGGGCGGCCGCCCGGTCGACGTCGGCCGGGTCGATGCCGGGTTGGTCGTCGGCGGGCGGCGGGGTCATCGGGACGGTGCCGTCGACCACCGGGAACGGCGTGTCGATCCGGTTGGTCCAGACCACTCGGAGCCGCTGCCCGCGCCGCACCTCGATGGTGGGGCCGGGGAAGCTGCCCTCGTAGGTCCAGAGCGGGGTCGGGGGCAGCTCGCTGTGCAGCCGCCGGTGGCTGGAGCGCAGCTGGAGCCGGAGCTCGGCCGGACGGTCCTCGCCGTTCGGGTGCACCAGGTGCGGTAGGCCGACCGGGTGGTGCGGGCGGAGCACCGGCGGGATCGGCAGCGGGTCGCGGAACGTGCCGAGCCGCGGCGGGTCGGTCGGGCCCGCCGGAGCGGGCGCCGGCCTGGCTGCGGCCGGGTCGGGGGGCGGTCCTGCGGGTACGGTCGACGGGGCCGGGGTGGGGTCGGCGGGCGCGGTCATGGCGCCACCTCCTCGGGTCGGGCGGGGCCGGTCGGTATCCACCGTGCTGCGTCGGTTGTCCCACTCGCACGGGGCGTGGGTCCCGTCCGCCCGGGAGTCGTCCCGTAGGTGAGGGGGCACCGGCCTGGTCTGGCGTACGACCAGGGAGGCACAATCGTGCACATGACGCATTCGGAGGAACCGCAGACCGGCGAGGCACCGGCGATGTCCGAGTCCCCCTGGGTCGGCTTCGTCCGCAGCATCGCCGCGCAAGTGACCGAGCACGCCCCGGGCAAGAAGCTGATCGGACCGATCGCCTACGCGGTCGACAACTCCTGGCGGGTGCTCGCCTACAACGACGCCTTCGAGGAGCTCTTCGCCGACGGCCGGGTGCCGGAGAACATGTTCAAGTGGATGGTCTGGGAGGGCCGCGAGCAGCTCCCCGAGCACAGCCGGTACTGGGTGCGCCGGGTGGTCCCGCAGCTGGAGACGCTGCTGGAGGAGTTCCCCGACCAGCCCGAACTGATGGAGCTGGCCCGCTGGACCGAGCGGACCGTGGGCGGCCCGCTCCGGCTGGCCGGCCGGACCGGCCCGGACGGCGAGATCCGTCCGTTCATCCACGCCCGCTACGGCGCCGGCGCCATGTGGATCGGCGCCGCCACCCCGATGACCAGTGCCGGCCGGGTGGTCTTCGCCCACTTCTACGAAGGGGCGAGCCCGGAGGAGGTGCGCAGGCTGCTCGGCGCCGTGCCCGGGCGGCAGGGCGCAGCCTGAGCCACGTCCACCGGCCCCGGGGGGGGGGGGGGGGGGGGGGGGGGGGGGGGGGGGGGGGGGGGGTGGGGTGTTTAAAATTTTTTGTTTTTTTTTCTCTCCTTTTCCCCCCCCCCCCCCCCCCCTCCCCCCCCCCCCCCCC
>NZ_JBNQTI010000031.1:0-25709 GCF_050325825.1 Kitasatospora sp. LaBMicrA B282 | reverse complement strand
GGGGGGGGGGGGGGGGTGGTTTTTGTGGTGTTGTGTTGGGAGAGGCGGCCCAAGCGGAATCAACTCCCCCCCCCCCCCCCACCTCCCCCCCCCCCCCCCCCCCTCTCCCCCCCCGCTGCTGCTTCATCCCGGCCGGGGTTTCGGACCGGTCTAGACCTGCGGTAAACTCGACAGGATTGGTCTAGACCACTCTATAACAGCTTTCGGACGGTGGGTCAAGATGGAGATTGTGATCGTTCCCGACGCCGCGGCCGGCGGTGAGCTGATCGCCCAGGCGATCGCGGACCTGCTCACCGGCAAGCCCGACGCCCTGGTGGGCGTCGCCACCGGCTCGACGCCGCTGCCGATCTACCGGGCGCTCGCGGCGCGGGTGGCGGCCGGGACGCTCGACGTGTCGCGGGCCCGGATCTGCCAGCTGGACGAGTACGTCGGCCTGCCCAAGGGCCACCCGGAGTCCTACCGCTCGGTCGTGCTGCGCGAGGTGCTGGAGCCGCTCGGCATCGCGGGCGAGGCCTTCATCGGCCCGGACGGCTCCGCCGCGGACATCGCGGCCGCCGCCACGGCGTACGACCGCGAGCTGGCCGCGGCCGGCGGCGTGGACCTCCAGCTGCTCGGGATCGGCACCGACGGCCACATCGGCTTCAACGAGCCGTGCTCCTCGCTGGCCTCCCGGACCCGGATCAAGACGCTGACCCAGCAGACCCGGGTGGACAACGCGCGCTTCTTCGACAGCCTCGACGAGGTGCCGCACCACGTGATCACGCAGGGCATCGGCACCATCCTGGAGGCCCGCCACCTGGTGCTGCTGGCCACCGGCGAGGCCAAGGCGGAGGCCGTGGCGCAGGCCGTCGAGGGGCCGCTGTCGGCCCTGGTCCCGGCCTCCGCGCTGCAGCTGCACCCGCACGCCACGGTGGTGGTGGACGAGGCGGCCGCCACGCGCCTGAAGCTGGCCGACTACTTCCGCGCCACCTACGCGGCCAAGCCGGCCTGGCAGTCGATCTGAGGGACCGGGCCCGGCACGCGTCCGGTTCCGGGGGTTGCCCGGCGCCGGACGCGGCGCGCACGGAGTGCGGAGCGGGTGCGAACGGGGTGCGGAGCGGGTGCGAGCCGGGTGCGAACCGGGGGCGGACGACGGTGGGTCGGGGCGGACCGGATGCGGGCGATCACCCGGGCGCCGAAGGGGTGTTGTGGTCGATCGGTCGAGTTCCGGTGAAGCTGGTGCAACTCCCTCTCCCTTGGTCTCCGACCCTGGCACACCGGATTCACACGGTCAAGGTCTAGACCACAAGACGTCCATCTGAGCTGATCCGCGGTGCCGGGCAGCCGAGCGGCGCCGGCCGACCAGCGGCCCGGCGCTACCGCACCCGGTCGGCGAACAGCCGGGCCGCCCAGCCCACCGCGAGCACCGTCAGCGCCGCCACCAGCAGCAGGCTGCGCCAGACCACCGGATCCCCCGGGTGCCCGGCGAACAGCGCCCGCATGCCCTGGACCGCCCAGGAGAACGGGTTCCACGCGGCCACCGCCCGCAGCCAGCGCGGCGCCAGCGAGAGCGGCAGCAGCACCCCGGAGAGCAGCGCGACCGGCTGCGCGATGGTGTTCACCACCGGCGCCAGCGCGGCGTCGGTCGGCACCAGCAGTGCCAGGCCGTAGGAGACCGCGGCGGCCATCAACGCCATCAGCCCCAGCAGCAGGTAGGCCAGCAGCAGCGGCCCGAGCGGCACGGCGAGGCCGAACGGCAGCGCGAGCAACGTGATCAGCACCGCCTGCACGAGCAGCGCCACCACCTCGCGCAGCGCCCGCCCCAGCAGCAGGGCCACCCGGCTGACCGGGGTGACCCGGGAGCGCTCGATGATGCCCGCCCGCAGCTCCCCGAGCAGGGTGAACCCGGTGAACAGCCCGCCCATGATGACCAGCGCGGTGAGCAGGCCGGGTACATAGATCCGGTAGGCCGCGGCGTACCCGCCACCGGCCGGGGCCAGCACCGGGCGCAGCAGCGGAGCGAAGAGCAGCAGGTAGCAGAGCGGTTGGAGGACCCCGACCGCGATCCACACCGGGGTGCGGACCATCAGCAGCAGCTGCCGTTGGAAGATCAGCCAGGTGTCCCGGGCGAGTTTCACTCTTTCCCCCTGCCGGAGGTCGACGGATCGGTCGACGGATCATCAGGATCAGCCCAGCGGGCGGCCGGTGCGGGCCAGGAAGACGTCGTCCAGGCTGGGCCGCTGCAACCGCAGTTCCGTCGGCTCCACCCCCGCGGCCGCCAGCGCCCGCAGCACCCGCGGGACGGCCGCGGCGCCGTCGTCCAGGTAGAGCCGCAGCTCCCCGGCCTCGCCCGGCTCCATCCGGTGCAGCCCGGGCAGTGCGGCCAGGGCGGCCTCGGCGCGGGCCGCGGTGGCGACGGCCCCGACCTCCGGCAGGCCCACGCTCAGCGCGTCGCCGGAGATCTCGCGCTTCAGCTGGTCCGGCGTGCCCTCGGCGACCAGCCGGCCCTGGTCGACGATGCCGATCCGGTCGCAGAGCGCGTCGGCCTCGTCCAGGTAGTGGGTGGTCAGGAAGACGGTCATGCCGTCGTCGCGCAGCCGCCGCACCTCCGCCCAGACGGCGGCCCGGCCCGGCGGGTCCAGCCCGACCGTGGGCTCGTCCAGGAAGAGCAGCCGCGGCCGGTGGACCACCCCGAGGGCGAGGTCGACCCGGCGGCGCTGGCCGCCCGAGTAGCCGCGGCAGGGCCGGTCGGCGAAGCCGGTCAACTCGAAGGCCGTGACGGCGGCTTCGGCCCGACGGGTGGCCTCGGCCTTGCCCAGGCCGTACAGCCGGGCCTGGTGCACCAGCTCCTCGCGGGCGGTGGCGCCGTCGGTGGTGCCGCCGCCCTGCGAGACGTAGCCGATCCGGCGCCGGACCTCGCCCGGCTCGGTGCGCAGGTCCGCGCCGGCCAGGGTCGCATCGCCGCCGTCGGGGCGGATCAGCGTGGCGAGCATCCGCATGGTGGTGGTCTTGCCGGCGCCGTTGGGACCGAGCAGGCCGAAGATCTCGCCCGGCTCGACGGTCAGGTCCAGGCCCCGGACGGCGTCCACGGTGGCAGCCCGGCGGCCCGCACCGGAACGGAAGGCCTTGCGCAGCCCCTTGGTCAGGATCAATCGGAACTCCGATGGCTGGTGGGGTGGTTGGTGATCCGCGACGGATGGCCGGCGACCGGCGCACGGATGGCCCGCCAGGGTGCCGGAGCAGCGCGGCAGCACGGGAACGCATCCCGTGGCGGTGTCCCGGCGGTCACCCTAGGGTCTCCCCCTGCTCCGGAACAATGGTCTGGACCTCATTGGTCGAGCCCGCCGCTCACGGTGGCCGCCGTGGCCACCGCCCGCTCGATCCGGTCGGCAGCGGTGCGGACACCGCCCAGCGCCAGCAGGTCGCGGCCCACCCGGCGGGCCGCTGCCCGGTGTCCGGGCTGCTCCAGCACGGTGCGCACCGCCTCGCCCAGCTCGCCCGCGCCGGCCGTGGCGAAGTCCACCCGGACCCCGGCACCGGCCGCCACCACCTGCTCCGCGACGAGCGGCTGATCGTGCCGGATCGGGGCCAGCACCAGCGGCACGCCGTGCACCAGTGCCTCGCCCACCGTGTTCATGCCACCGTGGCCCAGCACCCCGGCCACCCGGCCCCGGGCCAGCAGCTCCAGCACCGGCGCCCGGTCCACCACCAGCAGGTGCTCCGCCGCGGCCGGCCCGCCACCCGGCGCCACCAGCACCCCCTGCACCTGGTCGGCCAGCGGGCGCAGGGCGGCCGCCGCCCGGTGGTGGAAGTCGGCCGCCAGCTCGGCGGCCAGCGTGCCGAGGGTGACCAGCACGGCGCGCCGGGCCGGGTCGAGCCGCGCCCACGGGAACTGCGGCACGGCGGGACGCGGGCCGAGCAGCGGGCCGACCGGCACCTGGTGCGCGGGCCGCTGCCAGGGACCGGTCAGCGCCGGACCGGTGCAGGCCAGCAGCAGCAGCGGGGAGCTGCGCGGGTCCGCGTACTCGGCCGGCGGCAGCCCGGCCCGGCGCCACAGCTCGCGCAACAGGCCCTGCTGCCAGGCCACCAGGCCGGGGCGGTCGCCCGGCGGACCGTCGAGCTCCAGCACCGAGGGCGCCAGGCTGACCCAGGGCACCCGGTGGCGGTGCGCGGCCAGGGCGCCGGCCGGCGCGTGCTGGTCCACCAGGACGAGATCGGGCGCCAGCTCGGCCACCGCGCGGTCCACCGCAGGGCCGGTGAACCGGGCGTAGGGCAGCACGAAACCCTCCCAGAGCGTGCGCAGGGCCGCTTCCCCGCCGGCGGCCTGCGGCCGGAACAGCCGGCTGCCGGTGGGGCGGACCAGGGCCGCCGGCCCGAGGTGTTCGCGCAGCACGGGTTCCGGGCCGACCCAGGCGATCCGGTGACCGCGCCGGGTCAGTTCCGCCGCCAGCGCGGCCGCCGGGTGCAGGTGGCCGGTCAGCGGGGGGACGACGAACAGGCAGGTCAACGGGCGGGTGGTGGTGGGCGGTCGGGTGGGCATGGGCGACCTCCGGACGGGTCGGGATGCGGCGGAGCGGGTCGGGATGCGGCGGGGCCGGGGGCGGACGGCGAGTCCGGGCGGCCGGCGAGGATGGCTGGTGGGGATGGCTGGTGGGGAGCGCGGGCGGCCGGGGCCGGCCAGGGCCGGCGCGGGCCCGGGTGATCGCCGGCGGCCGGCCGCCGCGCCTTGTGCGGTCCGCGGAGCGCGGGGAATACTAGCCGGGGTGACCGCACTGGCGGCAGTCGCCGCCCATCTTCCCCCCGAGTCGGTGCCGGTCGAAGACCTCGGTGAACGACTCGGCTTGACCTCTCGTCAGATCCGACTGCTGCGCCGCTTCCACGGCCTGGACCAGGTGCGCCTGGATCCCGGCGGCGGCCTGCTCGACCTGCTGCTGCCCGCCGTCCGCGGGCTCGCCGAACTGCCCGACCGGGCCGCGGACGTCCGCTACGTGCTGCACGCGCGCAGCATGCCGGTCGGCGTGCCCTACCCCGCCAACCCGCTGCACGAGCTGCTGGACCTGGTCGGTCTCCGGCACGCACGTGCGTTCACCGTGACCCATCACGCCTGCGCCACCTCGCTGCTGGCGATCCAGCTGGCCGGCCGGCTGCTGGCCGCCGAGCCGGACCCGGACGCGCTGGCGCTGATCGTGGCCGGTGAGAAGACCTTCACCCGGGACGCCCAACTGGTTCCGGAGACCGCCCTGTTCGGCGAGGGCGCGGCAGCCTGCCTGGTCAGCGCGACGGGCCGGCGGGACCGGGTGCTCTGCTACGCGAGCAGCCAGCACGGCGAGTTCGACGGCCGGCTGGCCGAGGACCCTGAGCTGCTGACCCGCTACCAGCGCGCCTACCCCGAGCTGATGCTCCGGGTCATGGAGACGGCCCTCACCCGGGCCGGCGAGAGCTGGGAGTCGCTGGCCCTGGTCCTCCCGCACAACGTCAACCGGGCCTCCTGGCAACGCCTCTGCCGGCTGGCCGGTTTCCCGCTCGAGCGGGTGGTACTGGACAATGTCGCCGTGGTGGGGCACAGTTTCGCCGCGGACGCGTTCCTGAACCTCCGCACCGCCACCACCCGTGGTCTGCTCCGGTCGGGCGACCGGTACCTGATCGCGGCGGCCGGCCTCGGTGCGACCTTCTCGGCCATGGTCCTCGAACACTGACCCGGCCCACGCGTCGCCGCCGCCGGGTGTCCCACCGGACACCGACCGGCGCACCCCTCCCCTCCTCCTCCCTTGTCCTCTGCTCTGCTCATTCCTGCTGCCAGGGACGGACCGTGACGGACACCGCCATCACCCTCGACAACACCGAACCCCCCGGCGCCGGCCCGCACGCCGCCCTGCGCGAGCGCGTGCTGGCCGGGATCGGGGCCCTGCTCCCCCGCGTCCTGGGCCGCGCGGTCCCGGTACCGGCGGAGAACGCCTGCCTCTTCGACGAGATCGGCCTGAGCTCGGCGACCACGCTGGAGCTGCTGCTGGAACTGGAGGACCGACTCGACATCCAGATCGACGTCGAGGAGATCGGCCAGGACGACCTGCGCTCGCTCGGCGCCCTGGCCGACTTCGTCACCGCCCACGCGATCACCGAGGGGTGAACCGATGTTCGTCGCCGGCCCCGGCGGCCCGCCCCCGGGCCGCGGCCCGCAGCTGTCCCTGCACCGCGTGCTGGCCCGGGAGTTCGCCACCGACTCCGCCACCGCGCGCGACCCCGACCTGCGGGTCTTCGTCTCCGACCTGGTCCGGCCGTACGGGCTGCCGGTGGACGAGGCCGCGCTGGCGGCCGGTCGCGGCCACTGCTACGCCGAGATGGCGGAGCAACTGCTCCCCGCCCTGGTGGCGGCCGAGGAGGCGGTGGACCTGCTGATCCTGGTCTTCGCCTCGCCGGACGTGCAGCCGGGCCGGGCGGCGGCGGTGCACCTGAGCCGGCACTGCCCGGGCGGTCCGCTGGCCTTCGCGCTCTGCGACCAGGGCGCAGCCGGGGTGTTCAGCGCGCTGCGGATCGCCCGCGAGTTCACCCGGGCCGGCGAGTGCGGGCGGGCGCTGGTGCTGGTGGCCGAGCAGTCCCAACTGCACTACCGGCCGGCGGGGCCCGCGCCCTGGCCGAGCCGGCACACGGTGGTCGGGCTGCTCTGCACGGCGGGCGAGCACGGCGGCCTGGCCGCGCCGACCGTCCACCCCGCGGTGGCGCCGGCCCGGTCGGGCGAGCTGCTGGCCGCGGAGCTGCGGCAGCGGGCCGATCCCGGGACGGTGCTGCTGCTGGGGCCCGGGCTCGCCGGGGCCGTCGGACCGGGCCGAGCCGTCGGCACGGCGGTGACCGACGGCTACGCCGGGGTGGTCCGGGCCCGCGACGGCAGCCCGTACACCGGGCTCTGGTCGGCGCTGGCCGCCGGGTTGCCGCGCTGGCGGGCGGCGGGCCGCGGCCTGCTGCTGGCCGACTACGACGCCGGGCTCGGCTACCTCGGCCTGGTCGAGTGGCCGGGCCGGGAGGCGCCGGCGCGCCGCGGCACGACGCAGGCTCCGGAAACAGCACGGTCGTTCGTCCGGGTTCTGCCGTGCTGACCCCGCCGCGCGGGGTCGACCTCTGGCTGATCCCCACCGACCGGCTCGCGCCCCACGGCCCCGCACTCTTCGGGCTGCTCGACGCCAGCGAGCGGCAGCGCGCGCTGGCGATCGCCGACCCGGGCGCCCGGCGCCGCTTCACCATCGCGCACGGCGCCGCCCGCCGGATCGTCGCCGGGTACACCGGCCGACCGGCGAGCACCCTGCGGTGGCGCCACGGGCCGCACGGCAAGCCCGAACTCGTCGATTTCGGGCTCGAGCTGGCGGTCAGTCTGACGCACTGCGAGGAGCTCGCCGTCTTCGCGGTCGCCCGCGGCCGGGCGGTGGGGGTCGATCTGGAGCGGCTGCCCACCCCCGCGGCCGCCGTCCGGCTGGCCCGGCGGTTCTTCCCGCCCGCCGACGCGGCGCAGGTCGGCACCGGCCCGGCCGCGGCGGCCCGGTTCGCCCGGTTGTGGACCCGCAAGGAGGCCTTCGTCAAAGCGCTCGGCGGCCGACTGGTCGAGGGCCTGCGCCGGCCGGTCGCCGGTCCCTGCCCGCTGGTCACCCCGGCCGGGCCGGGGCGGGCCGCGTGCCGGATCACCGACCTGCCGCCGCTGGGCCGCTACCGCGCGGCCGTCGCCCTCACCGGCGCCGCCGGCTACCCGATCGAGCTGCGGCGCTGGAACAGCCAGCCGCGCAGCACCAGCACGCTCCCCCGTACGAGACATGTGCCCGGGTCAGGAAGAGTGCCCGGGCCAGGAACACTCCCCAGGTCAGGAACAGTGCCCGGGTCAGGAACACTCCCCGGGTCAAGAACAGTGGAGGCGGACCGTTGACCGACCAGGACGCCCGCCCGCGGCCCACCGAGGCCCCCGGCGTGCTGCTCTACCCCGCAGCCTTCGAACAGCTGCTCAGTGGACTGCGGGCCGGGATCGCCCGGCTGGCTGCCGCCGAGCCGTACGAGCGCCTGACCGTCCCGCCGGTGATCGCCCGCCGCACCCTCGAGCGGGCCGGCTACGTCACCGCCTTCCCCCACCTGCTCGGCACCGTGCACGGCTTCCGCGGCACCGCGCAGGACTGGGCCCCGCTGGCGCCGCTGGTCGCCACCGGTGGGCCCTGGCACGCCCGGCAGGAGATCGGCGACCTGGTGCTGCTGCCCGCCGCCTGCTACCCGGTGCACGCCACGCTGGCCGGCCGGGTGCTGGCCGAGCCGGTGCGGTACGCGGTCGAGGCGACCTGCTTCCGGCAGGAGGCCACCAGCGAGACCGGCCGGCTGCGCAGCTTCCGGATGGCCGAGCTGGTCACCGCCGGCGACGAGGCGCACTGCCTGGCCTGGCGGGACCGCCGGCTGGACCGGGTGGCCGACTGGCTGACCGGCCTCGGCCTGGAACCGGCGGTCGAGGTGGCCGACGACCCGTTCTTCGGCGGCACCGCCCGCTTCTACCAAGCCGCCCAGCGGACCCAGCAGTTGAAGTACGAGCTGCGCGTCGAGCTGGCCGACGGCGTGGTCCAGGCGGTCGCCTCGGCCAACCTGCACAAGGACCACTTCGGCAGCGCCTTCGGCTTCCACACCGCCGACGGTGCCCCCGGCCACACCGCCTGCACCGCCTTCGGCCTGGAGCGGATCGCGCTCGCCCTGCTGCACACCCACGGCCCCTACCCGGCCCGCTGGCCCGGCAGCGTCCGGGCCACCCTGCCCGGCGCCACCCTGGCCAGGGCCAGCATGCCCGGGGCCACGCGATGACCCGGCCCGCCACCGCACCCACCACCGACCAGGTCACCGTCCGCTACCGGGCGACGAGTTCGGGCACCGGACCACTGACCCTGGGTCAGGACAACATGATCCGCTGCGTGCTGCGCGACGAGCCCGCCCACATGAGCAAGCAGGCGAGCTGGCCGGTCCCCGCCGGCACCACAGTGACCGCCGCCCTCACCGCGTTGCGCACCCTCGCCGAGCGCCACGCCGCACTGCGCACCGTCTTCCCCGGCTCCCACCTGGAGCGCCAGGAGGAGCGCGCCGAGGGCGAGTTCACCGTCAGCCTGGTGCGGACCGCGGCCGCTGCCGACCTCGACCGGCTGGCCGACGAACTCGGCCGCCGTGACCGGCAGCGGGCCTTCGACCTGGCCCGCGACTTCCCGCTGCGCCTCACCCTGCTGCTGCGCGGGGAGCAGCCGGTGCGCCTGGTCGTGGTGGTCTGCCACGCCCAACTGGACGGCGCCGCCACCGCACTGCTGGTCGGCGAGTGGCTCGCGCTGGCCGCCGGCCGGCCGCTGCCCGCGCCCGCCGGACCCACCCCGCGCGCGGTGGCCGAGCTGGAGCGCGGCCCGGCCGGTCGGCGCCGCGCCGAGGCCTCGCTGCGGCACTGGGAGCGGATCCTGCGCTGCGACCCGCCGGTGGTCTTCGCGCACGACGGGGTCGACCGCTCGGACCACCAACTGCCCACCCTGGCCGTCCGGTCGGCGGCCGGCGCCCGCGCGCTGGACCGGGCCGCCGAACGCACCGGCGCCGGCGCCTCCGCCCTGCTGCTGGCCGGCTACGCGGCCCTGGTCGCGCACCTGGCCGACCAGCGCACGCTGGTGATCGCCGCGCTCTCCGCCAACCGCCACCGCCGGGCGCTGGCCGAGCACATCGGCACCCTGGCGCAGGACGCGCTGCTCTCGCTGGACACCGCCGTCCCCGACTTCGACCTGCTGGTCGACCGCACCCGGGCCGCCGCGCTGGCCGGCTACTGGCACAGCACCTTCGACGCCGCCCAGGTCTGGCAGCTGATCGACGACACCGCCCATCGGCGCGGCGTGCGCTACGCCCGCCACATGGTGGTGAACGACCTCAGCGCCACGGTCCCGGCCGACACCGCGGAGCCGCCCCGGGCACCGCGCGCCGAACCGGAGTTCTGGTGGCTGCCGGCCGAGACCATCCCGACCCGGCTCATGCTCAACATCTGGCGCACCCGCGGCGTGCTCGAACTCACCCTGCACGCCGACCCGCAGCTCTTCCCGCCGGCCGCCGCCGAGGGCTTCGTCACCGCGCTGCTCCGGCTGCTCGAGCTGGCCGCCGAACGCACCGTGCCGCTGGCCGAGTTGGGCACCCTGACCGGGCTGGCCACGGTGCTGCCGCCCGGCCGCCGCAGCCGGCCCGGGTGGCGGCGGATCGACGGCTGCTGGATCGACCTGGCTGCGGTGCACGAGCTGCTGGCCGCCGCCCTGGACTGCCCCGGCGAGCTGGACCTCGTCGAGGACCGCCTGACCGCCACCCTGCACCCCGACGACCCCGCCCTCACCCCCCGCGCGGCGCACGCCGCCGTCCTCGCCGCCCTCCCGCAGCACCACACCGCGATGGCCCCGCACCACTACGTGCTGCACACCCCGGACGGCCGGCGCTCCGAGGGCTCCGGCCGCGACCCGGCCGTCCCGGCGGACGGCCTCGCGCTGCGCCCGGAGACGGCGGACGTCCACGGGGTGACGAGCCTCCCGGTCACCTGGGACGCGTGAGCACGCCCCAGGCGCCGGCTGGGTCCCGCTGGGCTCAACCCCAGCCCGGGGCCGGTGGCAGCGGCCAGGCCGGCAGCGGCGGCAGTGGGCCGTCGGCGGTCAGGTCGGTGCCGTCGGTGCGGCCGCTGAGCCAGCCGAGCAGGGCGTGGCCCGGGCCGGCCACCGTGCGGCCGGCCGGGGCCAGCGGCCAGCTGCGGCCGAGGTCGACGGCCTCGACCCGGGCGAGCGGGAGGTCACGGGTGGCCAGCGCGGTCAGGGTGCCGTCCAGCGCCCAGGCGACGTAGCGCACCGGCCAGTCGGCCGGACCGTACCCGAGGTCCAGGTCGACGTGGTGGGTCTCCAGCTCCCGCCAGCACCGGTACAGGGTGAACCAGGCCGGCTGCCGCCAGCCGGCCAGCGCGGTGACCAGGGTCTCCCACTGCGCGGGCGGGAACTCGCCCGCCGCCGCGGTCAGTCGGGCGAGCCGCTCGCGCAGCTCGGCGGTGAGCTCGGTGGCCGGGAGCCGGGCGCCTTCCTCGGTCGCCCGGGCCAGCTCGGCGCCTGCCGGGCGCGGCCCGGGGTCGGTGCCGGGGTGTGCGGCGGCCAGCAGCCACAGGTAGGCGTCGGCGCTGCGCACCAGGTGCGAGACCACGTGGCCGCGGCTCCAGCCGGCCAGCGCGGACGGCTCGCGGAGCACCGGGTCCGGCAGCCCCGCCAGGGTGGCCGCCAACCGGGCCCCGGAGCCGGCCAGCTCGGCGAGGAGTGCGGGGATGGCGGGCACGGGCCGGCCGTCGGGCATCGCGGTCACGCTGCGGGCCCGGCGGCGAGCCGCTCGAGCGCGTCCTGGTAGGCCACGTCGAACGCCTGGTCAGCCGGCACGGCGAGGTCGGGGACCACGCCGACGCCCTCCCAGTCGCCGCCGGTGACCGCGTTGATCGACCGGGCGTAGGGGACGGTGACGCTGATGTGCTCGCTCAGCGGGTAGTACCCGGTCGGGTGCGCGCCGCCCCGGGTGGTCTCGCCGACCAGCGTCGCCCGGCCCCGGACCTTGAGGTTGTAGGCCAGATCCTCGGCGCCGGAGAAGGTGACCGGGCCGGTCAGCACGTAGACCGGGCGGTCCAGGTAGCGCTCGCCGGGCAGGTAGGGCAGGGTCCAGAACTGCTGGGTGAGGCCGGTGGTGCGGCGGTAGACGTCGGTCAGGTGCAGGCTCTCGCCGCCCGGGAAGAGGTGGCTGCACCAGTAGCTCATGCCGTAGGTCGAGCCGCCGCGGTTGCTCCGCAGGTCGAGGATGAGCGCCTTGGTGTTGGCGACCAGCGACAGCGCCGCCGAGATCATCGGGCCGCCCTCGCCCGGCTCGGGCACCAGGGTGGTGTCGATGTAGCCGACGTCGCCCGCCAGGCGCTCCACCCGGCGGATGCCCTGGTTCTCGGAGCGGGCGAGCTCGGCGAAGAAGTCCTCGTCCTCCTCGCCGTCGACCTCCTGCGGCTCCTCGCTCCACAGCAGGCGCAGGTGCTTGTCCCCGGTGGGCTGCTGGAGGTCGGCGGTCACCGCGGCACAGAACTCGGGTCCGGCCAGCCCCTCGTAGGCCCCCTCGGCCAGCCGGGTGCGGACGACGGCCGCGACCTCGGTGGCCTTCTCCTCGAAGACGTACTCGGCGAGGAGGCGGTCCAGCGCGGCCTCGATGACGTGCGTGGCGTTCTGCATGGGCGGTGATCGTATTGATCATCGCGCCGCACCGCCAGTGCCCGGTCGGCACACGACCGATACGTCCCGGTACGCCACCCGCCGCCCGGCCGCCAAGCGCACCATGGGCCCCGCCACCGGCCCCGCGGCCCGGCGCCGGGGCGGTCGTTGCCCGCCGTCCGGGGTAACCCGGCCCGACCCGCGGGCGCTGCGCCCGGGCGGGCGGCCGGGCCGGGGCGAGCATGGTCCCCGGCCCGCCGGGCCGGTCCGCACCCGCTGCGGGCCACCGCGCACCGAGCAGCCCCGGGAGGACGCTTGACCGTCGTGGAGGAGCCGAAGCGGCAGTCGGCCGCCGGGACCGCGGCCAGGCTGCGGCACGGCAGCACCGTGCTGCGCTGGCTGAGCACCACCGACCACAAGGAGATCGGCTCCCTCTACCTGGTCACCTCGTTCGGGTTCTTCCTGGTCGGCGGGGTGCTGGCGATGGTGATGCGGGCGGAGCTGATGCAGCCGGGCGCCAAGGTGGTCACCAACGCGCAGTACAACATGCTCTTCACCATGCACGGCACGATCATGCTGCTGCTCTTCGCCACCCCGACCTTCACCGGCTTCGCCAACTGGATCATGCCGCTGCAGATCGGCTCGCCGGACGTCGCCTTCCCCCGGCTGAACGCCTTCACCTACTGGGTCTTCCTGTTCGGCGGCCTGATCGTGCTGAGCGGGTTCCTCACCGCCGACGGCGCCGCCGCCTTCGGCTGGTTCGCCTACGCGCCGCTGAACGACGCGATCCACTCCCCCGGCACCGGCGGCGACCTCTGGGCGGCCGGCCTGGCGGTGGCCGGGCTGAGCACCATCTTCGGCTCGGTCAACTTCATCACCACCATCGCCTGCCTGCGGGCGCCCGGGATGACCCTCTTCCGGATGCCGATCTTCACCTGGAACGTGCTCTTCACCTCGATCCTGGCGCTCTTCGCGTTCCCGGTGCTGACCGCCGCGCTGCTGGTGCTGCTGGCCGACCGCCGGCTCGGCGCGCACGCCTTCGACCCGGCGAACGGCGGGGCGCTGCTCTGGCAGCACCTGTTCTGGTTCTTCGGGCACCCGGAGGTGTACATCGTCGCGCTGCCGTTCTTCGGGATCGTCAGCGAGATCCTGCCGGTCTTCAGCCGCAAACCGGTCTTCGGCTACCTCGGCCTGGTCGCCGCGACGATCGCGATCGCCGGCCTGTCCGCGGTGGTCTGGGCGCACCACATGTTCGCCACCGGGCAGGTGCTGCTGCCGTTCTTCTCGCTCACCTCGTTCCTGATCGCGGTGCCGACCGGGGTGAAGTTCTTCAACTGGATCGGCACCATGTGGCGGGGCTCGCTCAGCTTCGAGACCCCGATGCTCTGGTCGCTCGGCTTCCTGGTCACCTTCCTCTTCGGGGGCCTGTCCGGGGTGCTGCTGGCCGCGCCGCCGATCGACTTCCACGTCACCGACTCGTACTTCGTGGTCGCCCACATGCACTACGTGCTCTTCGGCACGGTGGTCTTCGCGACCTTCGGCGGCTTCTACTTCTGGTGGCCCAAGTTCACCGGCCGGCTGCTCGACGAGCGGCTCGGCCGGCTGCACTTCGCGCTGCTCTTCGTCGGCTTCCACACCACCTTCCTGGTCCAGCACTGGCTCGGCGCCGAGGGCATGCCGCGCCGCTACGCCGACTACCTGCCAGGCGACGGCTTCACCACCCTCAACGCCGTCTCCAGCGGCGGCGCCTTCCTGCTGGGCCTGTCCACCCTGCCGTTCCTGTACAACGTCTGGCGCACCGCCAAGTACGGGCAGCGGGTGACCACCGACGACCCCTGGGGCTGGGGACGCTCGCTGGAGTGGGCCACCTCCTGCCCGCCGCCGCGGCACAACTTCCACGCGCTGCCCCGGATCCGCTCGGACAGCCCCGCCTTCGACCTGCACCACCCGGAGGCCGGGAGCGAGGACACCGACCTGCTGACCCGGACACCGGCGGCCCGCCCGGAGCCCGCGGCGCAGCGCGACGACGCAGCGGCGGAGGGGGAGCAGCCGTGAGGTTCGAGGCCTACCTGTTCGCCGGGGTGGCGGTCTTCTTCGGGGTGATGGGCGGGATCTACGACTGGTTCGCCCGCGAGCCGGCCGGCAAGGCGGCGCTCGCGATCGCCTTCCTGATGTCGGCGCTGATCTCGGTCTTCTTCTTCGTCCAGTACCGCCGCCACGGCACCCGGGCCCAGGACCGCCGCGAGGCGGCGGTGGCCGAGACCGCGGGGCCGCTGGAGTTCTTCGCCCCGCACAGCTGGTACCCGCCGCTCACCGCGGCCGGCGCGGCGGTGCTGGCGCTCGGCATGGTGTTCGGGGTCTGGCTGATGCTGATCGGGGCCGGGATCGCGCTGGCCGGGACGGTGGGGTTCGTCTTCCAGTACGCCGGCCGCGGGGCCTGACCCCGGCGGACGGGACCCGACGCCGGCGGAGCGGAAGGAGAGGACGTCGAGAGCGATGGACTGCACGTTCTGCACCCTGCTGGCCGACCCGGCGGCGCCGGTCCACCTGGTGTACCGGGACGGGACCGCGGCGGCCTTCCTGGACCACCGGCCGCTCTTCCCCGGCCACCTGCTGGTGCTGCCGGTCGCGCACGTGCGCACGCTCACCGATCTGCCGCCCGAGCGGACCGGGCCGTTCTTCGCCCGGGTCCGGCTGCTGACCGCGGCCGTCGAGCAGGCGCTGGCCGCCGCGGGCTCGTTCGTCGCGCTCAACAACCGGGTCAGCCAGTCGGTGCCGCACCTGCACGTGCACGTGGTGCCGCGCAACCCCCGGGACGGGCTGCGCGGCTTCTTCTGGCCGCGTGGCCGCTACCCGGACGAGGCCACCGCCGCCCGGACCGCCGCCCTGCTGCGGGAGCGCACCGACGCGCTGCTGGCGGCGGCCGGCGATCGGCCGTTCGGGTGAACCGGGGGCGGTGGGCGGCGGACGTGCACCGCAGTGACGTCACGTCAGGAATATTGCCGGGCCACCGCGCACTGTGATCGGCATGACTACTCTCGGACTGATCGGCAGCGGCAACATCGGCGGCACCCTGGCCCGGCTCGCGGTGCGCGCGGGGATCGACGTGGTACTGAGCAACTCGCGCGGCCCGGAGACGCTGGCCGACCTGGTGGCCGAGCTCGGCCCGCGCGCCCGCGCGGCGACCCCGGCCGAAGCCGCGGCCGCGGGCGACTGGGTGGTGGTGACGATCCCGCTGAAGGCGGCGTTCGAGCTGCCCGCCGCCCCGCTGGCCGGCCGCCTGGTGCTGGACACCGGCAACTACTACCCCGACCGGGACGGGCAGCTGGCCCGGCTCGACTCCGGGGAGAGCACCAGCAGCGAGCTGGTCCAGGAGCACCTCGCCGGCGCCCGGGTGGTGAAGGTCTTCAACAACATCTACTTCCAGCACCTGCTGGACCTGGCCCGCCCGGCCGGTGCCTCGGACCGCTCCGCGCTGCCGATCGCGGGTGACGACGCCGCGGCCAAGGAGCGCACCACCGCCCTGCTCGACCTGCTCGGCTACGACGCGGTGGACGCCGGCCCGCTCGCCGAGGGCTGGCGCTTCCAGCCCGGTACGCCGGCCTACGGCCTGCCGTTCCTCAAGGACCCGAGCCAGCCCTTCCCGCAGGACCCGGGCAAGCCGACCGACGCCGCCACCATCGAGGCGGCCCTGGCGGCGGCCACCCGCTGAGCCACCACGTCGGCCGCCCGCCCGATCATCCGGCCGGGCGGGCGGCCGGCGGGCTCACCGCTCCCAGGGGCCCAGCTTCCCGCGGCGCTCGGCGCAGGCGGCGACCAGCGCGTCGTTGAAGAGCGGCAGGTCGGCCGGCTTGCGGCTGGTGATCAGCGGGCCCGGTCCCGCGGTGCAGACCTGCACCTGCTCGTTCACCCAGGTGGCGCCGGCGTTCTCCAGGTCGGTGCGCAGGCTGGGCCAGGAGGTCAGGGTGCGCCCGCGGACCACGCCGGCCTCGATCAGCAGCCAGGGCGCGTGGCAGATGGCGGCCACCGGGGTGCCGGCCGTGCAGCAGGCGCGGACGAAGGCCACCGCCGCCGCATCCAGCCGCAGGAAGTCGGGGTTGGCCACCCCGCCGGGCAGCACCAGGCCCGCGTACCCGCCGGGGTCGCCGCCCGGCTCCTCGCCGACCACCGCGTCCACCGCGAAGGTGTCGGCCCGGTCCAGATGGCGGTACGCCTGAATCCGGCCGGCCCGGGTGGAGAGCAGCCGGGGCTGCCCGCCCGCCTCCAGCACCGCCTGCCAGGAGGAGGCGAGTTCCCGCTGCTCCACGCCCTCGGGTGCGGCCAGGAACGCCAGGGTGAGGCCCTGCAGGGTGACCATCGGTGCCGCTCCTCCGCTCGCCGGCCCCCCTGCCATCCTCCCGCGGGCCCGCACCGCCGCCACCGCGGTCGGGGCCGGCTCACCCGCTCGGCCGTGCACGGAAGGCCGCCCGGCGGGGGATGCCCACCCGTGTGACCGGGCGACCGACCGGGTCGCACCGGCCGCACGAGCAGAGCAGCACGAGCAGAGCGGCACGAGCAGAGCGGCACGAGCAGAGGAGGACACCCATGGAGAGCGGCGAGCTGCTGGCCGATGCCTTCGGCCGGATCAACGAGGCCGTGCACGAGGCGGTCCAGGGCCTGGGCCCGAAGCAGCTGACGGCCCGGCTGGACCCGGAGGCCAACTCGGTGGCCTGGCTGATCTGGCACCTGACCCGGGTCCAGGACGACCACCTGGCCGAGCTGATCGGCGCCGAGCAGCAGTGGACGGCGGCGGGCTGGCGGGAGAAGTTCGACCTGCCGTTCGCGGCCGAGGAGACCGGCTACGGCCACGGTGCGGCGCAGGTCGAGCAGGTGGCGGTGACCTCGCGGCGGCTGTTGACCGGCTACCACGACGCCGTGCACCGGCAGACCCTGCGCTTCGTCCGCGGGGTGGGTGCCGAGGAGCTGGACCGGGTGGTGGACGAGCGGTGGACTCCGCCGGTGACGCTCGGCGTGCGGCTGGTCAGCGTGATCGCCGAGGGGAACCAGCACGCGGGGCAGGCGGCCTTCGTCCGCGGCGTGCTGCTGCGCCGCGGCGCCTGAAGCGCACCCGCGAAGGAGTCCCGGACCGACGGCGTCGCAGCCCTTGACGTCTCTAGTTAGGAAACTTAACTTATGGACACCCCTCCCCCGCGTGCGCCTCCTCACCTCCCCGGGAGCCCCTGTGGCCACCACCCTCGGCCGACGGATCGGCCTCTTCCAGGCCGTCACCATCAACATGAGCCAGATGTGCGGAATCGGTCCGTTCGTGACCATCCCGCTGATGGTCGCCGCCTTCGGCGGCCCGCAGGCGGTCGTCGGCTGGCTGGCCGGTGCGCTGCTGGCGCTGGTCGACGGCCTGGTCTGGGCGGAGCTCGGCGCCTCGCTGCCGGGCTCCGGCGGCTCCTACGTGTACCTGCGCGAGGCCTTCCAGTACCGGACCGGCCGGCTGATGCCGTTCCTCTTCGTCTGGACCGCGATGCTCTTCATCCCGCTGATCATGTCCACCGGCGTGGTCGGCTTCGTCCAGTACCTGGGGTACCTGTGGCCCGGCATGACCGGGAGCCAGGGCGACCTGGTGGGCCTGGCCGTCGTGGTGCTGGTCACCGCGCTGCTCTGGCGGCGGGTGGACGGCGTCGCCAGGCTCACCACCGTGATGTGGGGCGTGATGCTGGCCGCGGTCGGCGCCGTGCTGCTCGCCTCCTACACCCACTTCTCCCCCGGCCGGGCCTTCGGCTGGCCCGCCCACGCCGTCGACCTCACCCGGACCCACTTCTGGCTGGGCTTCGCGGCCGGGCTGACCATCGGCATCTACGACTACCTCGGCTACAACACCACCGCCTACCTGGGCGCGGAGCTCAAGCGGCCGGGCCGCACCCTGCCGCGCTCCGTCATCCACTCGATCGTCGGCATCATGGCGATCTACCTGCTGCTCCAGGTCGGCGTGCTGGGCGCGCTGGACTGGCACCTGATGCTCGACCCGCACTCGATCGCCGCCACCTCGGTGGCCTCCGCGGTGCTCCAGGCGACCTGGGGCAAGGGCGCGGCGGACGTGGTGACCGTGCTGATCCTGGTCACCGCCTTCGCCTCGGTCCTCACCGGCCTGCTCGGCGGCTCCCGGGTGCCGTACGACGCCGCCCGCGACGGGGTGTTCTTCCGGTCCTACGCACGGCTGCACCGCACCCACGAGTTCCCCACCGTCGGGTTGCTCACCATGGGCGCGGTCACCGCCGTCGGCTTCCTGATCGGCCGGCACACCGACCTGAACACCCTGATCAACCTGCTCACCACGGTGATGGTGATCGTGCAGGCCTTCGCCCAGGTGCTCGCGGTCACCGTGCTGCGCCGCCGCCAGCCCGACCTGCCGCGCCCCTACCGGATGTGGTGCTACCCGCTGCCCGGCGTGCTGGCGGCGATCGGCTGGCTGGTGGTCTACGGGTACGCGGACCGCAACGCGCCCGGGTACCACCCGATCGAGTGGTCGCTGGCCTGGGTGGCGGCCGGGGTGGCGGCCTTCCTGGTGTGGAGCCGGTTCGAGCGGATCTGGCCGTTCGGCCCGCGGGAGATCCGCGAGGAGTTCCGCACCGCCGACCGGCCGCAGCCCGTCGAGGCCTGAGGCGGCGTCCGGGCGGTGGCCGGGTGCCCGGTGCTACCGGCCCGGGGCCGCCGGTGCTAGTGGCCCGGCGCTGCCGTCCGCTGTTCGAAGACCTCCGCCCGCGCCGCGAGCAGCGCGTTGGCCAGCGCCCCGCGCAGCACCGCCTCGTTCCCCAGCAGGCTCGGCGCCAGCCGCGGCCGCAGCGGGGTGAGGCGGTGCAGTTCGCGCTCGACCGGCCCGAGCAGCAGGTCGGCCCCGTTGCCGAGGCCGCCGCCGAGCACCACCAGGTCCGGGTCCAGCACCGCGGCCACCACCGCGACGGCGAAGGCCAGCTGCTCGGCCTCGCGGAGCACCGCGGCCTGCGCGGCCGGGTCGCCGGCCCGGGCCGCCTCGAAGACCCGTTTGGCCGTCAGGGTGCCGCGCATGCCGAGCTCGCGGGCCGTGCGCACCACCGACTCGGCGGCCGCGGCGCCCTCCAGGGTCTGCCGGCCGCCGGCCACCGGCAGCAGCCCGATCTCGCCGGCCGCGCCGCCGGCGCCCGGCTGCAGCTCGCCGCCGGAGACCACGCCCATGCCGAGCCCGGTGCCGATCAGCAGGTAGACGAAGACCCGGCTGCCGGCGCCCGCGCCGTCGGCGTACTCGCCGAGCGCGGCCAGGTTGGCGTCGTTGTGCAGGCTGATCCTGGTCCCCAGGCCGTCGGCCAGCCGCTCGAACAGACCGCGCCGGCCCCAGCCGGGCAGGTTGCCCGCGTAGTGCAGGCGGCGCTGCGACTCGTCCCAGACGCCGGGCGAGCCGATCGCCGCGTGCACCACGTCGGCCGGGCGCAGGCCGGCCTCCTCGGTCGCCTCGTGGGCGGCGGCCACCACCGCGTCGGAGACGGCGCCGGCGCTGCGGCCCCGGTTGGGCACGTCGCGCCGGGCCAGGATCCGCCCGGACAGGTCGGCGAGCGCGACCCGCAACCGGGCCCGCCCGATGTCCACCCCCAGCACGTGCCCGGCACGCGGATCGGGCTCGTAGAGCACCGCGACCCGGCCCCGCTCGGGGGCCAGCAGTCCGGCCTCGCGGACCAGCCCGCCGCGCTCCAGCACGGCCAGCGCCGCCGACACGGTGGGCTTGGACAGCCCGGTGTCCCGGGCCAGTTGAGCCCGCGACAGCGGACCGTCGGTCCGCAGCCGCTCCCACAGCAGCCACTCGTTGTTACTGCGCAGCCGCTGCCGGTTCCAGGGCTGGGCCGGCTGCGCCCCGCCCTGCGAACCGGTACCCGTCGCCGGGCGGGTGCTCATCGATGCCTCCGGGCCGTCAGGAACGCGTCCACCAGTGTGCCGGGGCCACTCTAGGGCCTGTCTTCGGACCCCCGTCGTCCGCCCGAAGGGCGGGCGGGGCGGCTCCCCCAGCCTTCGGCTGGGAGGTGCCCCCACGGGTGCGTGCATCGGCGGCGCCGAGGATGGGGGTACCTCCCGGCCGCCAGGCTGGGGGAGAGTCCACGCGGTGGGGGCACCTCCCGGCCGAAGGCTGGGGGCCATCGGCGACTGACGAGAAGCCGTCGTGGGGGTACCTCCCGGCCGAAGGCTGGGGGCGTGCGTGCCCCGGCGGCGCCGCGCAGGCGGGGGTTCGAAGACAGGCCCTGGGGAACGGCTCAGCTGGGTTCGTACCCGGGCGGCGGTCCGATCACCGAGGCCTCCGGGCCGAGCGCGGCGACGTAGCGCGGGTGCAGCTCGGCCCACTCGCGCCCGGGCAGCCAGAGCTCGGTGACCCCGTCCAGGCGCAGCGCCAGCAGGTCCAGGCACTCGTGCCAGCCGGCGCCGTCGCGCGCCGCCTTGCCGCGCTCGTCCAGGGTGTCCAGCAGCACCAGGGTGGTGCCGCCGGGGCGCGGGGTGAGCTCGAGGCGGAGCACGTCGGTGCCCCACTCGAACTCCAGCAGCTCGGGCGGCTCGCAGGCGAGCACCGTGCCGTGGAAGGCCGGGGCGCGGTCCAGCGGGTCGGTGAAGGTGAGGGTGGCGCCCACCGTCCAGTCGCCGCTGATCCGGTGCGGGAACCAGGCCGCCAGCTGCTCGGGATCGGTGACGGCCCGCCAGACCAGCTCCGGCGGGTGGGCCAGGTCGCGGCTGAACCGCAGCCGCCAGCGGTCGCCGGCGGGTTCGAGGGTGCCGAGGTCGTTCATGAGTCTCTCCCGGTCATGGTGTCCAGGTGGTGTTCGAGGCGGTCCAGGCTCTCGTTCCACAGGGTCCGGTAGGGGGCCAGCCACTGCTCCAGTTCGCGCAGCGGCTCGGCGCGCAGCCGGTAGAGCCGGCGCTGCTCGGCCACCCGGACCTCCACCAGCCCGGCCTCGCGCAGCACCCGCAGGTGCTTGGAGACCGCGGGCTGGCTGGCCTCCAGGGCCTGGGCCAGCTCGCCGACCGACCGCTCGCCGCCGCGGACCAGGTCGAGTATTCGGCGGCGGCGCGGCTCCGCGAGCACCTCGAAGACCGACGTCACTCCCCCAGCATGCCTCTGCGGTTATATGCCCGTCAAGGCATGCAAGGGCCACGGACGGGACCGGCTGATCGTCGTCCGGTTGTCAGCGGCCCGCAGGCGGCCAAGGATCGGAGGCAGCACCCGAGGCCCAAGGAGCGGATCGATGACCGAAGAGACCCCTGCCCCGTTCGCCCCGCTCGACGAGGACTGGCAACGCGCGCTGGCCGTGGTGGCCCACCCGGACGACATGGAGTACGGCGCGGCCGCCGCGGTCGCCCGCTGGACCGGCCAGGGCAAGACGGTGGTCTACGCCATGGTCAGCAGCGGCGAGGCCGGCATCGACGCGCTGGACCCGGCCGAGTGCGGCCCGCTGCGCGAGGCCGAGCAGATCGCCTCGGCCGCGCTGGTCGGCGTGGACACCGTGGAGTTCCTGCGCCACCCCGACGGCGTGCTGGAGTACGGGCTGCCACTGCGCCGCGACATCGCCCGGCTGGTCCGCAGGCACCGCCCGGAGATCGTGATCACCACCAACTTCCGGGAGACCTACGGCGGCGTCTTCCCGAACCAGGCCGACCACATCGCCACCGGCCGGGCCACCCTGGACGCGGTGCGCGACGCCGGTAACCGCTGGGTCTTCCGCGAGCTGACCGCCGAGGGCCTGGAACCGTGGGGCGGGGTGCGCCAGGTCTGGGCGGCCGGTTCCCCGGACGCCGGGCACGCGGTGGACACCACCGCGACCTTCGAGGCCGGGGTCGCCTCCCTGGAGGCGCACGCCGCCTACCTGGCCGGCCTCGGCGGCGGGCCGATGGGCGACGCCCGCGGGGTCCTGGAGTCGATCGGCCGGGGCAGCGGCAGCCGGCTCGGCAGTACGTTCGCGGCGGCGTTCGAGGTGATCAACCTGACCTTCTGACCTTCTGCCCTTCTGACCGTCGGATCCTCGCACCGGACCTGCCGCGCGGCCGCCCGGCACGCGGTGCCACCGGGCTGCGGCTAGGATGTGACTGGTTGTCAGATCGCGGGCGGCAGCGTCGCCGCCCCTGGCGCAGCGCGCGATCCCCCCGCGCGATCCCCCGGAGTGGAGATACGGCAATGGCTGAGGAAGCGGTCGGCTGGGCGGCCTGGACCACCAAGCACGTGCGCTCGGGTCCGGGTGGGGTGCTCACCGTGGAGGGCTCCGCGCTCACCGGTGACCTGAGTGTGCACACCACCTGGACGGGCACCGAGGCGATCCTCACCGTCCAGTACACCGACGCACTGGACTGGTTCACCCTGCAGGGCAGCCCGAAGGCGGTGACCGAGGAGCAGGTGGCCCGCGACCTGCACCAGGCCGCGGTCAACGCGGTCAAGGCCGGCGGCGGCGCGGCGCTGGACTGATCGACGCTGCACCGATCCCGACGCGAGCTGCCGGCGGCGCCGGGTCCGGCTCAGTCCGCCGGGCCGGTCGCCGCCAGCAGCTCGCGCAGCAGCGGCAGCAGTTCCGCCGCCGGGAGCGCGGCCAGCTCCGGGAAGGCACCGCTGCACCGGGCCAGCACCACCCCGGAGAAGGCGGCCGCGGCCAGCTCGGCCCGCAGGCCGGGCCGGTCCGCGTCGTGCTTCGCGTACCGGTCGCGCAGCGGGTCGACCAGCCGCTCGGCCAGGTAGGTGCGGGCGGCCTGCTGGACCTCGGTGTGGTCGTTGGGCAGCACCGCGGCCTGGAAGGCCGGGCCGGGCCCGCGCCGGTCGAACCGTTCCACCAGCGTGGCGAGCCGCTCCCGGTCGAGCAGGTCCGCGGGAGCGTCGTCGCCCAGCTCGACCCGGACCGCGGCCAGGTAGAGCTGGGTCTTGCCGCCGAAGTAGCGGGCGATCAGCGCCGGGTCGACCCCGGCCCGCTCGCCGATCTCGCGGATCGTGGTGCGCTCGAAGCCGCGGTCGGCGAACAGCTCCATGGCGGCGTGCAGCAGCAGTTCGCGGCTGCGCGCGGCGTCCCGGCGGCGGGTGGGCGGGGCGGCCCGGGTGGCACCGGCGGCGGCGTCGGGTGCCTCGGTCACCGGTCGGTCCGACTGGGCAGCACGGGCACCTCGTCGTCGCCCACCGCGATCCCGGCGATGCTCTCGTCCACCATCAGCTCCTCGTCCACCGTGGCCGGTTCGACCGCCGCGGCGGCGCGCCGCGGCAGCACGATGGTAACCAGCCCGACCACCAGCCACACGCCACAGCTGATCAGCGCGGCGAACCGGTACCCGGCGTCGCTCGGCAGCAGCTGCCCGGGGGCGGTGTGCGCCTGCAGCACCGCGCCGCACAGCGCGCTGCCCGCCGAGTAGCCGACGTAGCGCAGCACCAGGTTGAAGCTGACGGCGCTGCCGACCTCGTGCGCGGGCACCGAGCTGACGATCAGTCCGGGCATCACCGCGAAGGTGCAGCCGACCCCGAGCCCCGCGATGGCCATCACCAGCAGCAGCTCCCACAGCTGGCCACGGGCGACGAGGAAGAGCACCACCGAGACCAGTGAGACCGCGCAGCCGATCGGCAGCACCACCGCGGTCGAGGTGCGCCGGACCAGCACCGGCACCAGCTTGCTGGAGAGCACGCTGACCACCGAGAACGGCAGCAGCACCAGCCCGGCGACCACCACCGACTCGCCCAGCCCGTAGCCGGCACTGGTCGGGGTCTGCACGTAGCGGATCACCAGCGACATCAGCAGGTACATCCCGACTCCGGCGACCAGCCCCGCCACGTCCGCGGTGAGCACCATCCGGTTGCGCAGCGCCCGCAGCTCGACCAGCGGGTGCGCGGTGCGCAGCTCGTGCCGGACCCAGAGCACCAGCAGCACCGCCGCGGCGGCCAGCACGCCCAGCAGCCGGCCACTGGCCCAGCCCCAGTCCTCGCCCTCGCTGAGCGCCAGCACCAGACCGGCCAGCGCCAGGCCGAGCAGCACCGCGCCGAGCGCGTCCAGCGGGTGCGCCGGGCGGTGCCGGCTGCCGGGCAGCACCAGGGCGGCCAGCAGCAGGGCCAGCGCGCTGATCAGCGCGCCGAACCAGAAGGCGGCGTGGATGCCGAAGGACTCGGCGATCAACCCGGTCAGCGGGTAGCCGAGGCCGACGCCGGCCACGGTGGCGATGGAGAGCAGCGCCACCGCCGAGCGGGAGCGGTCGGCGGGCAGGCTGTCCCGGGCGGTGGCGATGGCCAGTGAGCTCAGGCCGATGCCCACGCCCTGCAGCGCGCGGCCGGTCACCAGGGCGGCGAAGCCGAGCGGCAGCGCGGCCAGCACGCTGCCGAGCACCACCACGGCGGTCGCGACCAGGGTCACCGGTCGCCGGTGCGGGCCGTCGCCGAGGCGGCCGAGCACGGGGGTGACGACCGCGCCGACCAGCATGGTGACGGTCAGCGACCACTGGGCGTCGGCGAGCGAGACGTGGTCGACCCCGGCGATGGTGGGGATCAGCGGGGCGCCGAGGCTGCTGATCACCGCCACCACCATGCCGAGGAAGACCAGCACGGGCACCAGGGCCCGTTCGCGCAGTGGCGGCTCGGCTGCCGGGACCGCGGTGTCGGTGGCGGTGGCCATGGGGCGTCCCTCCCTCTGATCGGTCCGGCGGCGGAGCCGGACCAGTAAGTCATCGCTTGATGACATCAGATGATGACATAAGATGCCGAGTACGAGAAGCTCCCCCGTTCGGACCGGTCGCAGCCGCCTGCGGACCGGTCGCAACCTCGTTCGGCCCGGCCGAGCGGAACAGGCAGGCCACCGCACGCGTTGCGGCTGTCGGGAGTCGGGCGACCAGGAGAGGCGGAGAGACCATGGGCTCGCTGACCGCACTGGTCCACTCGGCCGGCCCCTGGGCCTACGCCCTGCTGTTCCTGCTCACCGCCGCCGAGACCAGCGCCTTCGTCGGCGTGGTGCTGCCCAGCGAGACCGCGATCCTGGTCGCCGCCGCGCTCGCCGCCCACGGCACGCTGGCCCTCGCGCCGCTCGCCGCGGCGGTCGTCGCCGGCGGCATCGTGGGGGACAGCGCCGGCTACGCGCTCGGGCGCCTGCTCGGGCGCCGCCTCGGCCGCGGGGCCGGCAACCGGCGCTGCACGCACCGGATCCGCCCCGGCGGCCGGATCGACCGGGCCGGGCGCTACCTGCGCGAGCGTGGCGGGCCGGCCGTCTTCACCGGGCGGTTCATCGGGTTCGTCCGCTCCTTCGTGCCGTTGCTGGCCGGCGCCGCCGCCATGCCCTACCGGCGGTTCCTCGGCTTCAGCGCCGCAGCCTCGCTGGCCTGGGGCCTGGCCAACGTGGGCGTCGGGTACTTCCTCGGCGCCTCCGCCCAGCGTCTGGTGCACGGCCTCGGCCTGGCCGGGGCCAGCGCGCTCGCGGGGGCGGTGCTGCTCGGGGCGCTCGGGCTGTGGCTGCGCCGGCGGCGGCGCGCACGAGCCGGCGGGGGCGCGCCGGGCGGGGC
>NZ_JBNQTI010000030.1:0-60988 GCF_050325825.1 Kitasatospora sp. LaBMicrA B282 | reverse complement strand
ACCTTCGGTCAGCCGCTCGCCGCTTCGCGCCTCGCTGACAGTCCTTCGGACTGTCCCTCCTCGCTCCTTCGGAGCTCGACCGGCCTTCAGCCGGAGCGGTTCCGCTTCGCTCCACCGCAAAAGCGCGGCTCCGCCGCGCACTCGCCCCTTCGGAGCTCGGCCTGACCTCCGGTCAGGCATACGGCCGCTCGCTTCGCTCCCGGCCGGGCTAACTGCGGGCAGGATGGCTGGGGCGTGCGGTTTGGTCTCTCCTGATTGGGTGCCTGGCCAGCGGTGCAGGGATGGTGGATCTTGTCCGTACTGGCGGGTCGGCAGCCCTGGTTCGCCGGAGGGCGTTTCGTTGGACGCAGCACGGGATGTAGGTCTGGCCTGGGTGGCGATAGTCGTTGTATGTATCAGTTCTCCTTCGCTTTTTAATCCCGCGATTTCGGAGGGCCCCTCCCCTGTCCGACTCCGTTGCGCTGTTGGCAAATCAGTGGCAACTACAGTTCTTGGTAAGGTTGTTGATGATTTTTGCTGGGCTGGTTGTCAGGTTCGGCGGATCGGGTGGGGGTGGTCTGGGGACAGCCGTGGCTGATCTCGTCAAGGGTCCAGGGGTAATGCAGGTGGGCGTTACTGACGGGCCATTTCGGCTTGGCCGGTGACCTGCTACTGGTGCCGGGTGGTTGGGGCGGGCGCAACCGGCAGGCCTCAGCGAGCGCGATCAGATCCAGGCTCCTGCGGCACCGGTAGGGGTCGCTGAACAACGGGCGCTCACCTGCGGAGGCAAGCGCATTGTAGTAGCGGGCGGCCTGCAGCAGAGGCCGGGCCCAGACCGGCACCCGGTGGGTGAGACAGCCGAAGCACACGTTGCCCGGATCGTGCAGGGTGATGCTGGCGGCGTCGGCGACCACATCGGCATGGTGGGCAGTCGACAACTGCACGTCGCAGGCCGCGGTGAACACCGCGGTTGCCAGCCCCACGACCAGGTTCGGACGAGAGCTGGCTCGGTGCAGGCGGCGGGCGACCTTCGCGGCGGAGGCCGGGCGCAGCACGGGCGGGCGGAAGCCCACCTCCTCGGCCCGGCGCGGGATGCACCGGCAGCGCCGCTGGGCGCCGTCGAAGGAGCACAGCGTCGTCAGCGCCGGCAGGTCCAGCCAGCGCCCCACCGCAGGCCATCGAGGCCGCGGGCGGCGCCGCTCCTGGGCGGCGGAGGCTGCGGCGGGCGGGGTGGTGACCTCAAGGCGGTGGTGCTCAACGTCCCGCAAGACCGCTTCAAGGGCCGCACTGAGACCGCGCTGGTGGCACACCAGGCGCAGGTGGACGCCGGTGCGCTGGTGGAGGGTGAGCAGGTCGGTCAGGGGCCGGGTGGCCAGCAGGTGGGCGCGCAGCAGGGTGAGACGGGTGATCGGGGTGGCGTGCATCCAAGCGGTGGCCATCGCCGAGAACGGCTCGGTGGTCGAGCGGGGGTAGGTGATGGTGGGCAGAGGCTTGTCCAGGGCGGTGAGCACGTCCAGGGCAAGAGCGGTGGAGAGTGGGTGGCCGGGCTGGGATGGACAGTGATCCGCCGCGCCGGGATCGTGGTCGGCCAAGGCCGTACGGGTGGGTCGGACGTCGTCCGTCATAAGATGACGCGTGCTCAGTGACGCGATACCGGTGACCGTGCGGGGCGGGTCAGGCTGTTGGACCGTCACCACGCCGCACGTGCCGCTCGGCCGCCCGGTGGTCGACGGCGACCGTGTCCTGGTCCTGATCGACGGACGACTCGTCGCGCTGGACACAGCCAGTGGCAACCCGCACTTCCAGAGCCCGCACCGAATCGGCCGGATCGCGCACGCCTGGAACCTCAGCCCGCACGTGCTGGGCGACCGGGTCGTGGTGGTCCACCAGGAGTCGGTCCGGCGCGGCGGCGGGCCGGTCACCTTCACGCTGCTCGACGCCGACGACGGTGCGCTGGTGCGGAGGTTGACCGTTGAGGCCGCGGACCGGTACGAGCTCGCACCCGGCGCCCTGATCACCTGGCTGGCGACCAGCGAGAGCGAGGACCTGGTCACCGCCCACGATCCTGCGGACGGGCGCCTGTTGTGGTCCCGGTCCTGCCCGCGGATCCGGCAGGCTCAGGCCATCGCCGGCCTGCTGGTCCTGTGGACCTGGCGCAAGAGCCCCGACTTGATCGCGCTCGACCCGCGCACCGGCGAGCCGTGCTGGACCGCGCGGCGAACCCTGGCACGCCGGACCTTCGGGCGCGCCGACGCCTCGCCCTGGCTCGACGGCGAGCTGGTGCGTCCCGTCCGCAGCGCCGGCACCGAGGACGATGCCGCGATCTTCTTCTGGTCCCAGGCTGACGTGGCGGGCACGACGGGAAACACACTGGGCCTGCTGGAGGCGCGCACCGGGAAGGTGCGCGGCAGCGTGAGCGCGCCCCGGGGGAACAGGTACCACCACTACGAGGCGAGCCTGCTGGAAGGCGGGCGAACGCCGTGCGTCTACTCCTGCGGGAACGGCCGGTGGCTGCACCTGCTGCGCCCCTTCGAACCCGAGACGCCCGTGCGGAGCCTGCGCCTCTTCCCGTACCGGATCTCCTCCGGGCCCTGCCGAATAGACGCCGCCGACGGCCGGCTCTACCTGCGGGTGGACGGCGGCCTGTTGTCCGCCCCGCTGAACGAGCCGGGCCCGCTGCGCCGCTGCCCGGGCTACCCACGCAGCCTGCGGGCCCGCCGCCCCGGCCCGCAACTGGTGTCCGGGCCACATCACACCTACGTGAGCCACCCCGACACCGGCGAACTCCTCGCACTGCGCGCGGGCCGCGTCCTGTGGCACGGCCCGGGCGACATCCAGCACCAGCCCGTCCCACTCGGCGACGGCGTCCTGGTACGCGGCACTGCCGACGGTCGTGGTGGCCGGCAGAGCCTGCTCCGGCTACTCGACGCCGAGACCGGAGCAAGGGCCGACTGACACCCCGCACGGCTGCCGACAGCGGGCAACGCACGCCAACCCGGGCTGGGGCCGGACCACCAGGGCCACGACACCGACCCAGTACCGCCCGAGGAGGCCGTGCGGCGAGCGAGCGAAAGCGCGGCCCGCCAGCGCCGGCCCGGCTGCGACGGCACATCAACTGGACCACCCCGCCCGCCGAAGCCTGACTCGAGGACAAGCAGCCGGGCCAGCGGATCCGGGCGCAGCGGGCCGACCGGGCTGGCCTGGCCGAGGGGCAGCGCGAGTCGCTCGCCGCGCTCGGGATCGCCGGGGAGCAGGTGCCGCTGCCGAGCGGGCAACCACCGGCTCGGACACCCCAAGCCTCCACCGCACGCTCACCCGGACCAGTTGCCCGCCCCGCCAACCGGTCTGCAGGCCGGCACTGCCGCAGCGGTCAGCGGCGATCGTCCGGGTATAACGTGCGGGCGATCCGGTCCGCCTCCTGCGGGTGGTGCTTCGCCATCGCCCACAGAGGCGGCAGCCACGAGCCCAGTGCGAAGGCTGGTGCCAGCAAGTGGTTGGCTGCGGGCAAGCCGACTTCATCAGCCACCTCACTCAGTGCCTGGGCCCGCCCGTCCGGTCTGGTGATGCTGCGGGCGATCTGCTCGGCTCGTACGAGGTTGCTCCCGGCGAAGGCCCGGGCCACCGCGATCAGCGCCTCTTCCTGGGCGGTCTGATCGTCAATCTGCTGGGCCATCTGATCGGCGGCTTCCGGATCGAGCCCGGCCGCCACCTTGACCACCGAGACCAACACCAACGCCCTGCTGAACAAGCTCCCGTTGGTTGCGGCCTGTTCGGCTTCAGAAACCATCCGGAGCGCACGTTGCGGGTCCGAGGCGGCCAGCACCCCGGCCACCTCGGCCAACGCTTGCCCGCGAAATTCTGGGTACGTCACGGTTCGGGCTATACGTTCGGCGCGCAAACGGCGCGCCCTCGCGCACCGACCGGTTCCAGCTGGGCCTGGCCGCGTTCGCCGAGCGGGAGGGGCATGTGCGGGTCCCGCGTACCCACCGGGAGGAGGGGCTGTCGCTGGGCACCTGGCTCAACAACACCCGGGCCCGGCAGCCCGGGTTGACCGCCGAGCAACGCGGCCAGCTGGAGGCCCTCGGCGTGGCCTGGTAGCGGGCCGGTTGGTGCCGGCGGGGCGGGCGTCCCAGGCCGCCCCGAAACCTCGGCCGGACGCCTCGGGACGGCCGGGGGCGAGCGTACCCGCGGTGGCCCGGTTGGCGGCCAGGCGCAGCGGGGCGCTGGTTGGCGTGGTGGCGGCCGGACGCGCGCACTGGCGGTGTTCTGCGGGGCGGGGTCTGAAAGGCTGTCACAGGGCCGCCAAGCGCCGATCACACGGCCTGCGGCAGGCACCCGAGCCGACCGCAGCACCCCGCCCCACTGCAAGAGGTGGTTCCCGGGGATGTCGGGTGCCGAACGTCCTTGGCCGTCTGCTGGCGCGTTCTCAGTCCTTGAGGGCGTCCAGCAGGGCTGCGCGCTGCCTGGCGCCCAGGCCGCCGATGCGGCGGTCCTCGGGGACTTCAGCCTGGTCCATCAGCTTGGCGGCCTTCACCGGGCCTACTCCCGGCAGGGCTTTGATGACCGCGGCGACCTTGGTCTTCTTGACGAGATCGTCGGTGTCGGCCTTCTTGAGGAGCTCGGCAACCGACACCTTGCCCGCCTTGACCTTCCCGATCAGTTCCGATCTGGCTTTGCGGACTGCGGCCGCCTTCGCCAGCGCCTCGGTGCGCTGCTCGGCGGTCATGGTCGGCAGACTCATGGGGTTCTCCTTGGTTGATGGTGAAGGGGGGCAGGTCAGGCGGCGGAGGTCTGCTCGGCGGCCGCTTCCTCGCCGATACCGAACAGGACACTGCCCACCGTCTGCCAGTCGTCCGCCTCTTCGAGCAGGCCTTCCAAGTCCAGCTCCGCTTCCAGCAGCCAGGCCATGACGGCGAGGCTCTCCTCCTCCGCGCCCAAGGCTCGGAGGTCCGTCTCGGGCTGCAGGGCCTCGACGTCACATTCCAGGACCTCGGCCATGACCGTCAGGGCCCGATCCGCCAGACTCTGGGCCTCCTGCTCCTCCAGGCGGCCATCCGCCCCCTGGGCCACCGCATCAGCGGGGCTCTCGAACACCCCCAGCACCGCGCCCACAACCCCGTCGACCGCCTGACCAAGTCCGTCGAACAGACCGCCACCCATCCGCATGCTCCCTTCCGTCACCGTCAACTGATCCCGACACCGCGCATCCATTGCCCGTGATCGCAGCCGGATAACACGGTCAGACACCGAACAGCCCTGATGGGTGCACGAACAACCAGCCTCACAGAACGGGCGGACACATCCGGGTCCCGCGGCTGCGCCCTCCGCGACCGCTGGCCCAAGCACATCGTCGTCACGAGGAACCGGTGCACCTCCTCGACCACGCCGCCGGCACCCGCCAGCCCAATCAGCACGGTTTCCGACCAGCCGCACCCGGGCCTGCCGCGCTGGCCCGGGTTCTTCCCGGCGGGCCTGAGGGGCTGTCACAGGCCCGCCGGGCGCCCTGGGCCGCGCGCACGGCAGCGCCGGGCGCCGACCGATCCGGCCCGCGGCAGGCGCCCCCGACCGACCGCAGCACCCCGCCCCACAGCAACAGGCAGGTCCCCAGAGAGGTTGTCAGCCTTTCCGTACCTTGATACCCGGCCGCTGACCTGCGACAACACCGGGCCGTCCCCGATGGGTGCAGGACCGCGGCCAGGACCCCATCCAGGCCGGAGGCCAGGACCCCATCCGGAACCGCATGCAGGACCGCATCTGGAACCGACCCGGCCGGCTGCCGTGGTCGCAGCCGCGGGTCGCCGGGCCGGCGGCCGGAGGGAAGAGGGACATCTCTTTCCACACCAGGGGGTGTAGAAAGAGATGTCCGCGACGGGAGGGGGCTTACCCAGGGCCTGTGACCTGCGCGGATGCCGCTGGCGGCCGAAGGGCCGCTGCAACTTGCCCTGCAACTTGCCCTGCAACTCTCGGAGCAACCGTCGGACCACCGGTGGGAGCAACCGTTGGAGCAACCCCCGGCGTCGACCGGGTTCCGACGCGCGCCGAAACTACCGGCCGGGCGGGGCGGGCTCGGCTGGCTCGGCCCACACCCCACACCACTTTCCCGATGGTGGTCAGCTGGACCCCCAGCTCTTCGACAGCGCGGCCACCAGGACGAGCCGCAGCATCTGCCCGAGGCCTTGGTGGCCGCCTCTCGCGCCGACAGGGACGGAATCCGCGACGACGCCACCGTGGTGGTGCTCGCCGCAGCGGCCGGCTGACCTGCCGATACACAGCACGGCCGCGCCGGCCGGCAGACATGCCGAGGCCCCGCTCCTAGCTGAAGGGCCGTTGGCGCATGCGCAGTCCGATGATCGAGCGCTCGCGCAGCGCGGTGGAGTACGCGGTGGAGTCATCGAGCTCGTGGAACTGCAGGATCGGGTCCTGGGCTGCGTAGAGCATGGCGAGAGCGCAATCCAGGCAGAAGTGGCGGCGGGTCTCCAGGTCGATCAGGTGGGCGCGGGTACGACACCCTGTCCAGTCGCAGAGCCTGCGGTGTTTGCCCACTCAAGCCTTCCCGGGGGTTACTGCTTTCGGTGGCGGCCGGACCCTTTGCGCAGCAGGGCGACGGGGGTGTCGGGCTGCGGGAAGAGGGGGTCGGGTCCGGCCTGGGCGATGAGCCCGTAGGCCTCGGCGTAGTTCGTGGCGACCGAGACGGGCTGCCACGCGGTGCCGTCCCATTCCACGACCAGGCGTGCGGTGTCGTCGAAGGGGTGGGCGCCGGCTTGTGCGGCGCGGTCGAGGAGGATCGCGTCGCGGGTTCCGGGGGCCGGGGTGCGGCCGGCTCGGTCCCGGTACCAGTCCTGCATGTCGTCGTCGGGGCCGAGCACGGTCACGTCCTTTTGCAGGCGATTGGGCCTCTGGTGAGGTTAGGCGATCTGGAGGACCGCGCACTGCTGTGCGCTCTGGAGCATCTCGCCGGCGGTGGCGAGGTTGACGTGCAGGTGGAGCAGGAAGTCGGAGAGCGTGCTGCGGGCCTGGGCGGTGAAGTCCTCGATCGACCAGGCGGACAGGCCCGGCGGCAGGGCGGCGCGCAGTTTCGGGTCGTCGGTGGCCTGCTGGAGGAGGCGGCCGAGCAGCCAGTGCCGGGTGAGCAGTTGCACGCCGAAGGTGATGTGGAGGGAGTGCTCGGTGGTGGTGTGTCCGAAGTGCACCCAGCCGCGGGGGATGTAGAGGACCTGACCGGCCGTGAGGGTGAGGGTGTCGGCGTCGGCCTCGATCTGCTTCAGCTGCTCGCCGCTGAATCCGACCTTGGTCCAGCGGTGGGCGTCGAGCGGGTCCTGAACGATCGGCGGGTGGAGCTTCCACGTCTTGTGGCCCTCGACCTGGGCGAGCAGGACGTGGTGGGTGTCCCAGTGCGGCCCGTACCCGGTGGAGCCTGGCGGGGTCGAGTAGACGTTGGCGGTGATGGGGTGGCCGAGCTCGGCGGCCAGCTGGCGGGTGGCGTCGCGCAGCGGGGGCCAGGTCAGGTGCAGGCCGTTGAGGACCAGGGTCGCGGTGGGGTGGTCGGCGTCCGGGCGGTCCGGCACCAGCGCGCCGTTGCGTACGTGGCCCAGCTCGATGCTGCGCAGGGTGGGGTCGGCGATGATGCGGCGGGCGTCGTCGCGGTTGAAGAGCCGGGCCAGGTCGTCGGCGTCGCGGTCGTAGACCGCCGACCGGGTGGGCCAGGCGGTGAGGAACTGGAGCGGGTCGGTGACGAGTCGGGTGATGAGGCTCACCTGGGGTCCTTCGGATCGGTGTGGTGTGATCGAGGGCGGGGGTGTCCCCGGAGAATTCCGCTCTCAGGGGACACCCCCTTTTCGGATGGATCAGACGAGGTGGTCGAACTCGCCGGCCTTGGCGCCCTCGATCAGCGCCTTCAGCTTGGTGCGGGTGGCGGTCAGCGGGACCTGGCTCGGGTCGGTGGTGATCCCGATCAGGATGCTGTCGCCGTCCAGGGCGATCCCGATGCTGTCGTCGAGGTGCTGCATGTTGGACTTCGACGACTTGATCCAGGTCAGCCCCTGCGGCGCGCCGCAGGGGTGGTAGTTCTCGACGGTGACGGCCTGGCTCATGCCGGGCCTCCTCTCATCTCGGTGTGGTGGTGCCAAGGGGCGGTAGGGCTACCGCCCCTTGCGCAGGCCGCTGCCGGATCCGCGGCGAGGCGGCCTGGTCTGGGTCCGTCACCACGGCGCCGTTCCCGGGGCGGCGAGGTGACGGGGCTGCGGGGTGGGCGCTAGGCGGGTCGGCAGCGCGGGCACCCGCAGGCCGGCCACCCAGCAGCGGGGTGGCGGTCGTACACCGATACGTCCTCGGGATCGGCCTCGACCACCCCGGAGTCGCCGAAGCGGGTGCCGTCCGCTGCCACGTGGTAGGAGCGGATCGTCAGCCCTCGGCGTCGCTTCTCCAGCGGCACCCAGTCCACGCTGATCACCGCCGCCCCCGCCGGCGCCGGGTCGCCTGGAGCTGTCGCAGCACCAACGCGCGGCGCCGGGCCCGCTCGCGGTTCGGGACGTAGACCACCGTCCGGCCCTCCACGCTGACCACCAGGTCGCTCGTCGGGGGCCGTGCTGGCAGCAGCGTGAGCATGGCGGACTCCAGCCATCGAGGGACGGGGCCGCCCGGTGCTACCACGGACCAGGGAGATCGGTTGGTCCTGCCCGGGCGGCGACAACGACGGTAGGCAATGGCCGAGTACAGCTTCAACGCGTTTGCATGCGTTTGCAGACTTTCAGCCCAGGGAGTCGATCGCTCGAAGGATCAGGGCGCGTGCCTGTTCCCCGTACACCGCGAAGTTCTTGAGCCGGTCGAAAGCCTGGGCGTAGAGGGCGAGTTCGCTGGGGGTGGTGACGGTCACCTGGGCGGAGAGCAGTTCCACGCCGGCTTCCGCGTCGTCGAAGATGTTGAAGGTCTCCACGGGCCACATGGTGCGCTGCGCGGTAAAGGGGATGACGCCAAGGGAGACGGCCGGCAGCGTCATGGCGGCCCGCAGGTGCGTCAGTTGCTCGGTCATCGTCTCGGTGGTCCCGAGGCGGTAGTAGAGGACGGATTCCTCCACCAGGATCGCGAAGCGGTGGTGGCCGGTGCGCACGACGCGGGAGCGGGCCAGGCGCGCCTTGACGGCTTCGGCGACGTCGTTGGGTGTGCGGCGGAAGTCGGCGACGGTGGCGAGCAGGGCGGTGGCGTAGGCCTGGGTCTGCAGGACACCGGGCACGACGCGCGAGGAGTAGGAGCGGAAGTGTCGGGTGCGCTCGTAGAGGGGGACCGCGGACTCCTGAAGCCGGCGTAGTCCGGTGCGGGTGAGGCGGCGCCATTCGACATACATGGAGTCCACGGCCCGGTTGGCGGCGATCAGGTCCTCGGCCTGGTCGTCGGCACCGCAGGCGCGGCACCACGTGCGGATGTCGGCCTCCGACGGCGCGGTCTTGGCGTTGATGATGCGGGAGGTCTTGGCGCCGTTCCACCCGCAACGGGCAGCCAGCTCCTGCCCTTGGAGACCGGCATCCAGCATGATCTCGCGCAGGCGCGCGGCCAGGGCCAGGCGGGCTTCCTGGGCGCTGGAGGACGGGGAGGTGGGCACGGGCTGGCTGTCCTGGGGTGGTGTCAGACGGTGTACTTCTCGTGCGGGATGCCGCGTTCCCATACCGCCTCGAACGCATCCGAGCAGAGCTTGGCCACGGCTGGGTCCTGGCACATCTGCGGCCCGGCGGAGGCGCCGTCGCCGGTGAAGTGGTTGAAGCGGACGATCGTGTCGTCGAACAGCCAGAAGTCGTTGCCGGGCAGCGCGAGGTCGCAGGCCCGGCGGCGCGGCAGCCAGCGCACCTGCTCGCCGGCCGCGAGGTTGACGACGGTGCCGGCGTGCTCGAAGCGGATGTACTCGGTGACCGGCTCGGAGACGATCCGGGCCCGGCGGATCACCACGCCGCGGGCGACCGCGGCGCGGATCATCGGCACCCAGTCGGACCAGTCCTCGCCCTCGGGGTCGAGGTCCGGGCGCACGCCGGTACGGCGGAAGGTCTCGAACTGCTCGGCCTCCCCAACGACGCCGTAGGAGTCGCGCATCTCCAGGTGGACCGCGGAGTGCCGGGTAGCGGCCAGCTGCTCAGAGAAAGCCGTCACGTTCGGCATCGTCCAGCGCCTTCCTGATGATCGCCGCCATGCGCAGCGGAATGCGGGTCACGTTCTCGTGGTCGGGAGTACCGACCGAGTGGCCGGGCACCCACTCGGTCGAACCGATCTCGGCCAGGAGCGCCTGGCCGGGTTTGAGGCCCTGGACGACCAGTTCCTTGTTCTCGTCGTCCACCCAGACCATCGGGCTCTCGTCCTTGCCGGTGTTGGGGTCCACCCCGGCGAACCGTAACGTCATGATGCCCTCCCGTACCAAGCCGGTTGCGTGGCTTTGCACGACGGTCCACCCGCGAGTGACACCCCGTCAAGGGCGCGCGGGTGTCTCGCACGCCGGGTCGCCGGCGTCCCGGTCCGTGACGGTGGGGCCACAGGCCCGGTCAGGCGGGACGGATCTCGCCGTCGGCGATCAGGCAGCCGATGTAGCCTGGCCAGCCCCGCTCCCGCTCCGCCCACCGCTCGTCCGAGAACGACTCCGAGCGGCAGGTGCGGGCCGGACGGCTCGCCTCCCGCGCGGCCTGCTCGCAGTCGCGGCGGGCGGCGGCCGCGGCCTGGCGCTCGACGGCGAGGAGCCGGTCACCATCCGGGTTGTCCAGCGCGCCGGTGAGGGTATGCCAGCCGGTGCGGCCGAAGCGCCGCCACACCGCCGGGCCCGCGCCGCGGTCGTCTTCCCTGTCAAGGACAGCGTGTTGGGGATTTGCCCCTTGTGAGTAAGCCGCCTCATGGTGATGGCCTCGCCCCGTCAGGGGCGAGGCCATCGGTGTTGGTGAGGGTCAGCCGTGCGCGCATCCTGGCCTCGGGGACTGGAACGGCCAGAAGCGGGAGCGGGCAGGGTGTTGTGCTCGGGTGGCGCGGCGGAGGGACAAGGAACGGGCCCCGGGCGTCGCCCGGGGCCCGTTGTTGTGGGTTGAGGTCTCACCAGGCGATCAGGACGAGCCCGTCTCCGCCCTTGACGCCGTTCTGGCCGGTCTTGCCTGTGTATCCGTCTTTGGGGCTGGCGTTGCCTTTTCCGCCCATGCCGCCTGCACCTCCGGCGGCCGGCAGCCGGGTCGGCGAGGTTTCGTAGGAGCCGGCCAGGCCGCCCCCGCCGGTGCCTGCCGGGGCGGTGAACCCGCTCCCGTCGGGAAGCGTGATCTTTGCGGTGCCCAGGGGCGCCGCGGGACTGCCGCCCTTGCCCACGTCGCCGCCGATCCCGCCGAGATCCGCGCCCTTTTTCGTGCCGGCGCCGTCACCGCCCGGGCTACCCGCGGCGCCGGCCTTGCCGAAGGTGATCGAGCACTTCTGCGGGTTGGAGTAGCTGTGGTCGTCGCCGGCGCCGCCCTTGCCCCCGTTCTTGGGGCCGGCGGTGTTCGAGGTGCCCTTCTCGTTGCCTCCGGCCCCGCCGGCGCCCCCGCCCCCGCCACCCCCGCCCTCACCGGCATCGCCCCCAACGATGGTGTAGTGGTAGGGGGCGATGACGAGGACCCGGGTGGTTCGCCCCTGGCTGCCGGCGGCGGCCGAGTTGCCGTTCTTGCCGTTGCTGCCGTCGGTGCCCAGCCCGTTGGTCCCCGACGAGCCGCCCTTGCCGCCACTGCCGCCTTGGCCGCCCGCACCGCCCGCACCCACGAGGATGTCCAACGAGGCCCCATCGCCGGGCACCTTCCACACGCAGTGCCGAAAACTGCCCGACCCCCCGCCACCACCGCCGGCCCCGCCGGCCCCGCCCGCGCCGCCCCCGCCCACCCCGGAACTGTCAGTCACCCCAGAACCCAGCGCCCGGCCCTCACCGCCGCCGCCGCCACCCGCGCCGCCGCCACCGCCGCCACCACCACCGGGTGACCACAGGTAGACGTCGAGCTTCTTCACCCCCTTCGGCACCTTCCAGATCTGGCCCTTGCCGTCCTTGCGCGGCTTGAAGACAACAGAGCGCACCGGCTTGGCACCCGACGCCGCCACCGCCGTCGACGGGAGCACCAGACCTCCGGACGCCAGCCCCAGCACCGTCAGACCGGCCAGCCAGCCGGTCGAACGCGACAACCCCACTCGATACCGCCCTTCCACCCGCCCGCCCCGGCCCCTCGGGCACCAGATGACAGCGGATACTCGTCGACTCCTCGGACACGGCGGGCACCACCCACCCGCTCCCGCCCACGGACGCCTCCCGGAAAGACGGCCCAGAAGAGCCCGGGCGGTGGAACAGGCATCAGGTGCCACCGGACCGATCGTCACCCACCCCACACACAGCGAGCCGCAACACACCCGCCAAGTCCCCCACCCGTACCTACCAACGACCGTTCGCACTCGCCCAATCGTGCGCGGCAGCCACCCACCCACGGCCTTGCGCACCGCGGCGACCTGCTCGGCCGGCACCGACACCCCAGGCAGCAAAACCCGGTGGCGACGCAGCCACCTCACGGCCTGGTTGAACAGCGCCACCGCTCCCTCGGCGTGCTTCCACGCCCGCCCATGCAGGCCGGTCACTCCCAGTCGACGTACCGGCCGTTGTACCGCCCGCCCACGCAGAATTCCCGGCGACTGGCGATGTCGGTCGCCACCCAGCCGCCGCCCTCCTCACACTGGCGGAAGGTAACCGGCGGATCGGAGAACCGGACATGGGACCCAGCCAGGGGTTGGGCCCGGGCAGTGCCGGTGAAGAGGACGGCGCCGGCCAGGGCAGCGGCGGCTGTGGCGAGTGCTGCGGTACTGCGACGCACGGGTTCTCCTCGACTGCGGGGCGCCATGATGCCACCCAGTCGCAAGCACCGTGACCAACCCCGGGCCAGTCCATGCCGCCACGCCCTCGAAGGAGTGACACACCGTCATCTGGGCAAGCCGCGCGCAGGGGCCTTCTCGTCGTGCTCTGGTGGGACGGAGTAGAGGTCACCCGGGCGAGGGCACAGACAAGACAAGACGATCACTCCGCGTCGGCAGGCAGAGCCCGGGGAATTGCGTGACCACAGCTGCGGGGAATTGCGCGATCGTCGACACTTTCCGTGAATCGCTCACGAGCTGCATCGGTCGAGCTGGCTGGTCCGGCCAGCACCACGCTCCCTCCGGGTCTGGCATGGCCCGTTGTCGGCTCTCGGCTACCGTGGGCGTGTTGAGCACGGGTGGGTCACAGAGGGGGAGCCTGGCGATGGCGGAGATCGAGATTCCCGGGCCGGAACAAGATTGGCAGCCAGCCGTTGAGATTCCTTACTACACAGGCAAAAATCCGGCGTACCAGCAGAGCCTGCTGGTCGTCGCCTCCTGGAACTACCGAATCGTGGCGTATCTGCGGGTGCCGATGGAGGCAGTCGTCCAGCGCCTGCGGCTGACCCTGGAGCACGGCTGGGATGACCTCGGTGAAGTGGAGGGCGCTGCCTTCAAGGTGAAGGGCGTCAAGTTCATGGTCAGCTACCAGATGTCCCCCGAGCAGCTTGTCGACCTCGCGGTGGAGCGCGCGTACGAGGACGTGAACGGCGCTGTCGACCTCTTCTTGGGGGCGCTTGGCACCGACCGCCGTGCCCTGGCCTACCTGCTCAACCCGGAGACTGATCACCTGGAGCCGGTCGCCCCGCCCCAATGATCCCGCTCGCCGATCTTCCTCAGGACGGGTGATCTTCACGCGAGCAGGATGCGACGCCTGAGGAGGTCGAATCCGGCTCGGCCGTAGTGCTGGTGCTTGATCATCTTGATCCGGTTCACGTGCCCCTCGACCGCGCCGGAGTTCCAGTCCGTGGTGAGCCCGGCGGTGACGGCGGCGAGGTCCTGGCGCAAGCCCTTCGCGAAGGAGTGGAGCTCAGTGATCTCGCTCTGCTCGGCCTCGGCGAGCCAGCCCTGGAGGCGGTGGCCGTCGCGGCGTCTCAGGAGCGAGGCATAGCCGCGGGCGAGCCGGCAGGTCGCGGCAATGTGAGCACAGCGCGTGCAGAGGTCCTTGAGGCGCTGGTTGGCCGACTCGCTCTGGTTCTCCGGGCGGCCGATGATCCAGCGCACCACGTCCGGGACGGCGGGTGTTGGAGCTGGCGGTGGTTGCCGGAGGACGGACGTGCCAAGGGTGTTGAGGAATCGGCGGACCGTCCTGCGGGACCCGGTGTAGCCGCGTTCTGCGAGTTCGGTGCGCAGTGTTTCGGCGTTGTCGCATCCCTCCTCCCACCGCTGGAGCAGATGTGCCTTGTGGGGGTCGAGGTCTGTCCGGGTGCGCTGGCGAGGCCGGATAAGTTCCTCAGCGGAGGTGGCGCGCGCGTATCGGCGAACGGTTGTGAGGTCGTAGCCGGTGTGCCGGCTGATCGCCTGGAGGGTCATGCCGTTCTCGAACAGCGGGCGGACCTCCTGCCAGCGGGCCCGGGTCGTCTGCTCGCGCCGTCCCGGGGCAGGTTGGTCCAGGAGCGGGGGCGTCTGGCCGGCCCCGGTCTCGGTGTCGCCGGGGTCGGGTGCGGGAGGTGCCAAGCAGGTGCGATGTCGTCGGACGGCCTTCTCGACCGCGATGGCCAGGTTGTGGAGGATGTGCCACCTGTCGGCGACCTGCGGAACACCGGGCAGGGCTCGCTGGGCGCCTTCGGCGAACGAGCCGCCACGGTCGCGGCAGATCGTCTGGACGTGGTGGCGGTCCTGCAGCCAGGCGGCGAAGGTATCCGCCGTGTGGTCGGGCAGGACGTCCAACGGGCGGTGGGTCTCCATATCGATCAGGATCGTGCCGAACCTCCGACCTCGCCGGAAGGCGAACTCGTCCACCCCCAGCACCGCCACGTCGCCGACCGGCGGGAGGTCGAGCCGGCGGATCAGCCGTAGCAGTGTCGAGCCGCTGACCGGGTGCGCCAGATGTTCCGCGAGGCGCTGTCCCGCCTGCCCGCCGAGCGCCAGCGCTATCTTCTCCAGGACGCGTTGCAGGCTCATTGTGCGGCGACCGTGCCGAAAGGTGAGCTGGTCGACCTGCTCGGCGAACGTCTGCTTCGGGCACTCTGCGGTGCCGCAGAAGAAGCGTCGCACCGTGAGGTCGATGGCCATCGTCTGGCCGCCGACGGCCGTGTCGGCGAGTCGGCGCCGATAGCGACTGTGGACCCGGGACGAGCCAGTGACGCATCCGGGGCACCGAGCCATCGGGGCGACGCATCTCGCAATGATCCGCACTGACCGGCCGACACGGACGATCCGGTCGACCAGGACCTGATCCAGGTGCGGAAATAGGACTTTCAGCAGCTCAGGAGCTTGATCCCCCACGACCGAGGGCTACCCAGAGCTTGTCCGTTTCACGGAAAGTGTCGAAGAGCCGCAATTCCCCGCGGTTGTGGTCACGGAATTCCCCGGGGTCTGCCGGCCGACGCGAACCGATCTGCCGTCGCCCAGCTGACCTCTACTCAGTCCCACCAGAGCACGACGAGAAGGCCCCTATGGGCGGCACCCTCGTAGAAGTCCCGCAGGGCACGGAAGTGTCCCATCAAGTACTCGTTCCGATCGCCGGTGAGTTCCCGGCCGATCGCGGAGCCAGCAGTGCTGTCCAGGGCCGGCCGGATCATCTGCATGTCGATCTCCTCGAGGCGTGTCGACACCTGGGAGACTGCGGCTGGCGAGAGGCCAGTCGGGGGAGGACCGAAGAGACCGATCTCGTGCGGGTATGTGTTGAGAAAGCCCAGGTCAATGTCGGTGTCGCCCTCGGTGGCGCGCTTGAGCGCCTCCAGGTGGACAGCATCGAGACGCGCCAGCTCGAAGGCCTGCCTCAGCATGCTCGGTGACCAGTCGAGGTCGAGACAGTCCGCTGACGGCGGATCCCAGTGGTGATCTCCGTCCGGAGATTCCTCGGCCGACTGACGACAGGCGGCAAGGTACTCCGCCGGGACTCGGGCAAGCTGCTGGGTGACGGCCATGATGGCAGTATCCCGACGCTGTCCACCGGATTTGGAGCCAGTTCAGCGGGCCCCTTCAGTCCGGCCGGCCGGATTCTTGGGGCGCTTGTTCGGCCGGTAGCTGGGGCCGTTCATGATCACCTGATGACTGGTGTTGATCAGCCGGTCCAGCAGCGACTCGGCGACGACGGGATTGGGGAAGAGCGGATACCAGTCGCTGGGCGCCCGGTTGCTGGTGACGATCAGGGACCGGCCCTGGCGGGAGTGGGTGGTGCACCGGCGGCGCAACGTGATCCGTTGCGCGCCCTGCGTCGGGGCGTGGACTTGGAGGTGCGGCTAAGATCCCGCAGAACGGAGGTGTGCGGGACGACAGACCCCGAGGTCAATCGCTCCTTCAGGGCCTTCTGATCTCCGGTCGGCCGCTCCTAGATTCGCCGACATGACAACTCATCGCACCGGAGCCGTCCGGTCGCCTCTCCCTGTCACCCGCCGGCCTGTGCACCCTTGGACCAGGCCCAGCCCGCTCGCACGATCCTCCTCCCCTCGCCTGTCCAGCCCGGCGCGCCCGCGCGTTGCAGGGAAGGCCGTCCAGTGAGCGACCTCGCTGACGGCCAATCACCAGAGCCCGAGGAGGAGGTCGTGCTCCTGGCTCGCACCGCGGGCGGGACGCTGGTCTGCCCGACTTGCGGTGGCGCTCCTGCCACCCTGCGCACCCTGCACCACCTCGGCGCCCCAGGTCGGCCCGAGGACGCCTACAGCATCGACCTGGAGAGTGGCGAGCACTTCAAGGGCCTGGAGAGCGTGTGCGAGCTCGCCGACCCGTACCCGCCCGGCGACCTGCTCGTGCTGGATGTCGGCTGCCGCCACGGCTGCGAGAGCACCCTGCACCTCACCCTGCAGTCCTGGCGCACCGTCGGCACCCTGACGGCGCGGCGCGGCCGGGGACTGTCCCTGCTCCCCCAGCCCCCACTCGAGCGATCGCTCCCCTCCTGGGAGGACCTGGAGGCCCAGGCGAGTGAGCTCTACCCCAAGGCGCTGGCTCTGGCCGGCATCCCGGAGTCCGACATCCACTGGCAGAGCCGGCTTCCCTCGGCCGTCCACTGCGTCGGCACCAGCCCCCACGGCGCCCGCTGCCGGCGGTCCCAGCTCAACCACGTCGGGGAGCACTGCCGCTCCCACGCGCCGGCCCCGATCACGCTCCTCGACCAGGTCGTGGGGCACCTGGGCACCATCCGCAGCGCCCTGCGCTCCGGCGCGATGTACGGCGGCGAGTACTGGATCCGGCACGTGCAGAACGGCCTCACAGACGCCCGCGACGTTCTGGAGCAAGCCGATACGGCACCGGCCCCTTCGACACCGGCCCCGGCGCCGCCCACACCAACCACCCCGGTTCTGCTGGTCAAGGAGTTGGGCCCGGCCAAGTTCAACGGACCGTGTCGCGGCTGCCTCGAGCCGATCTCCAAAGGCGACCGCTACGCCCTGGTCCTGACGGCCGGAGGGGCCCGCAAGCGCTGGATGCACGAGCACTGTGCCCATGAGGCCGCGGCCGCATCCCGGGACCAATTTGGCGGCCAGGAAGATCAGCCCTGACCCCCAAGGCGAATGCCCGCCGGAGCCCGACCGACCGGAACCACGCGGGGCCGGGGAGGTGCGTGCCGTCGGCGGGTAGCCGCAGGCCGGGCTGGTAGGGCTCGTTGACGTTGGCTCTGACCGAATCTGCGTGAATGATCAAGCGGTAGCAGCCGGTGAGGGGTCAGGCTCTGGGGTGTTCCGGGGGCGCGGGGACGGGCGTGTCGGTAGTTTCCAGCCGTACATCAAGGCGAGTACGACATACCTGGCGTCTTGGCGGTCGTAGCCCGTTGCTGAACGGACTTCGCTGATCGCCGCGGGCACCTTCACCTGCCGGATGAGCTCGCGAGCGCGCTCCTGAGTCGTGAGTGGCACCGGCAGCCGCAGAGCACGGACAATGTCGGGGTCCCAGCCCTGACTTCGCGCTCGCCACGATCGCAGCCGCGGTCCTATCGACCAGTTCACTGTGCTCCCAGAGCCGTAGCGGCAGGCCGCTTCAGTAGTGCTTGGTGAGGATACGGATCCGTAGGAGGCGGAAGGAAGTCCGGCCGCGCATGGCTCTCTTGATCGTTTTGATCGCGCGTGACGTGGCCCTCAAGCTGGCCTGAGCTCCAGGAACTGGACAGACCTACGACGACGGCATCCTGGTCCCGCCTACGCAGCCAGCGGTCTCTTCGCTCATGGGGCCCACGCTGCTATCGGCCGACGGACGGAGGCTACGCCTTCGCCGATCCGGGACGCCCAGCACGAGGGTGGGCGTCCCGGGGGAGCCGGTGTGCTCGCCTACGTCGGCTTGTGCACCGTCTGCGTGGTGCGCAGTGGCAGATCGGGGTGGCGCCGGTACTGCGGGGTCAGCGGAATGTCGCGGTGGTGGGGGCAGGGCTGGCCTGCCTCGAGGTGGCGGCGGTGCTCGCCGCGCGGTGCGAAGCAGTGGCTCTGGGTGCCCTTGGTCTGGATCACGAGGCCGTACTCGGGCTCGGTGCGCGGTGCCGGCACCTGGACCTGTGGGTCTGCGGGGCACCGCCGCGCGGGCGGGATGTCCTCGTCGGTGACGACGTGGACGGTGTCGGCGCGACGCGGCGTGCTCTTCCCTTTCTTCCCTTTGGCCCGGTGGTCGGGGCGTGGAACCTCGATCGCCCGCTCCACCGCGGCGACGTCGCCCGGGCGCCGCTCGGGGTCGGTCTGCCGGTCCCATGCCGCAAGCAGGGCGCGAAGCCACGACAATCGGCTGCCCGCGCCCGGCCCGCCCTCGGGCAGGTGCGCGCCGATCGGCACCACGAGGTCCGAGACCCGGGCCAGCGGCTCCTGCGCGCCGGCGGGTGCCGGGCTGTAGAAGGTGACCCACAAGTACTCCCGGGAGGACTTCGCGAGCAGCCCGGCCTGGGCTCCGCGGAGGGTGGCGGTGGCGTCGAAGTAGTGCTTGCGCGGCTCCGGATCGGCGTGGGGGTCGCGGTGCCACCATGCCGGCCGGTCGAGTGCGGCGGCCTCCGCCTGCGGGGCGGCGTCCGGGTAGGGCTCCCAGCCGGCGTGCCAGGGGCTCCAGGAGACCGCGACGATCGGGATATCGGGGCCGGCGGCGATCGGCCGCTCGAAGGTCATGAACCCGACCTGGGTGCGGATTCGGTCCCAGGTGATGGGAGTGGCACGCGGCGCGAAGCGCTGCGCGGTGGCGAGGCCGGTCAGTCGGCCATTGAGGTGATAGAGCGTAGCGCGACGCAGCCGGTCCTGCTCCTGCCCAAGCAGGATCTTGGTGGCGCGCAGTCGGGACGCCACCGCCGGGCGCAGCGCCCGATGGTCGATCCGGCGCACTGCTTGGACGAAGGCTTCCGGCGTTGCGAGGTGGCGCGCGAGCTTGTCGCGCCAGCGGGCGGCCAGTGAGGCGGCGGGCTGGGCAAAGTCGAACGCGTCGACGGGGTCGTCCTCGTAACGCTCGCCGCCGGGAAGCGGCAGTGGCGGCAGTGGCGTCGTCGAGGGGTCGGCCCGCTGGGCGTGGCCGTCGTAGTCGATTGCGGCCCGCTCCTGGCCACTGCCTGGGTCGAGGCCAGCGCTGGCGGTGCACAAGGCCACGGCCTCGGCGGCGGCCCGCACCGCCGGGGCGATCAACTTGGGCCTGGCCGCGAAGCCGGTGCGCAGCAGGGTCATCGTCTTGTCCTGGTGGCCGCTGGTGCGCAGGTTGCTCTGCGCGGCCTCGAGGAGTTCGACGGCGGCCCGGGTGGTCGTCCAGAGGTTGGCTGTCTCCCGCCGCTGCTGGGGAGTGTGGCGGTCCTGGCGGTCGAGGAACTTCTCCTGGTCGGTGGTGCCGCACAGGTAGTGGAAGTCCGGGCGACCGTCGGGTGTGCGGGCGTCGTCCGGGCAGGTGCGGTTGAGGTTCGACACGAGGATCCCGACCGCGCTCGGCAGGAGCTCGCGCCGCTGTGCCAGCGTGGTCAGGTCCGCCACGATGTCCGTATCGCCGTTCCTCGCCGCCTCCACGAGGAGCGCGACCAGTTCGAGGGGCTGATCGTCTTGTGGCGGTGCGGGCTCGGCGATGAGGATGCTCTCGATCAGGTGGTTCAGCGCCTCGACCCGGGCGGGTACCCCGGTGCCGGGCGTCTTCGGGTTGTTCAGGCGGCGGATGTCGCTGGTGAGGCGCTCGCCTGCTGCGTCCCTGAGGTGCCCCAGGTCGAAGCCGTCGCGCCGGGCCTGCTCCAGCGCGCGGTCAGCTGACGGCTTGTCGGTGATGTTCGCCAGGTAGCGGGCGGCGTCGGCTGCCGCGCTCGGGTCGGGGGCTGCCTGGTCGCGGCGTAGGGGGAGGCAGGCCTCGGCAAGCAGGCTCAGGACCACGGCGGACAGGTCCGGGTTCAGGCGGAACTCGCGGGCGAACAGTTGGGTGGCTGCGCTGTCGCGGCGGCGCTCCGGCAGGCTTTGGGCGAGGGTGGCCGCCTTTTGTATCACCTCGCGGGCCTGTCCGCCCGTGGCGCGCACGTGCTGCGGATCCGGCCCGAACGCCTTGGTCTGGGAGCCGGCGGTCTTCAGGTCCTGCGGTGTGGTGTGGGTGAGCGTTCCCATGTCCGGGGAGCCGTCGGGCAGTCGGCATGCGGCCGGGGCCCCGCGCACGATCCACGCGGTGAGCAGGGCTGCGGCCGCAGGGTCCTGTCCCGAGGACTGCACCTGGGCGATGGCCGCGAGCGTGGTCTTGTCGTCGCCGGCGCCGACGGCTCGAACGAGCCGGTCGGCGAGCCGATGTGCCTTGCTGCCGGCACGGCCGGTGGCGGTGATCGGATCGCTGAGCGGGGGCAGCGCCACAGAGCACGGTCCTTACCTCGGGTACGGGGCCATGTGCTCATTGTGTCGGGACCACAGGCCCGGGCCGGGCCGATTTGCCGTTTTCCGTCCGCCGGTGGAGGTCCTCGCGCCGGTGGCTGCGCGGCCGCCGGCGTCCGGCGCGGGTCAGGGCCGCTGCGCCGGGGCGTGGGGTCAGGTGACCGCACTCCGGTCTCGCAGACCCGGGGGGATGAGCGCGGTGTCGAACCGGTCGAGACACCGCTCGGTCGAGTAGCCGGAGCCCGGGCCTGCTGCGGGGTCGGGGGAGGCTGCCGCGGCGGTGTACTGGTCCCAGGCCCATCGGGTGTATCGGCACCGAAGACCTAAGCGCTCGCAAGAACGAGGTGCACAGCGCAGGCTCGGGCCGCGGCCACCCGATGGGCGGCGAGGACGGCGAGCGCACGGTCCGGGATCGACACCGTGGGTCTCCAGCGGCGGTGTGTCGCCGGTGGGGGCCAACCGCGCTCGGCGGCGCAGCGCCTGGCCACGCCCCATTCGAAACCCCGTCCGAGCAACCCGGCCACTGAAGCCGCACACGCGGCCCAGCGCGGTGACAACGCCGGTGGGATCTTCTAATGTCACGGACGACAGTGATGATCACAAAAAGGGGGTGCGGCCATGATGACCCTGCGGTCCGACACCGGGTGGAAGCTCGACAGCGGCTGGGGCCGGAACAGCACTGGGGACACGTCCTGGGGCACGTGAACCCGCTCGGCCACCTGGCCGAGGACCCATGGGCCCGCCGGCGGCCACCTCATTGTTCCCGGCCGCCGAGCACCACCGAGAAGGAAACCCCTCATGCCGACCAATCGACACCACCGCCCCCGACGGGACACCAACTGGGGCGGCCTGACCCCGGACACCCACTGGGGCGGCTGACCCCCGCCGCGGCCCCGCCCACGTAGATGACGGGCTCCTCAAGAGCCGCGGGCACAGGTCACCGACCAGGCGCAGCAAGCTCGTGTCGCTGGCCGCGGCCCGGACCCGCCTCCGTGGCTTGAGCAACCACTGCCCGTACTCGTCCCAGGTGGCCGGGTCGTGGCCGAGCGCGCCTACGCCGCGGCCCGGCTGGCCGGCCTGCCGGGCGCCCTGGGCAGCCTGGTCGACCTGCATGGCGAGCCGGCGTTGCCGCTCGGCCTGCAGCTCGCGGACTGCGCCGGCTGCTGCACGGCGCTGGGCCGCGCGCAGGTCGGCGCCGAGATCGAGCAGAGCCCGCAGCCGATCCTGGTGGTGGCGGGCGAGCTGGTTGACGGCCCACGCCGCGGTCGTCGGTCGGCCCAGCGCGGCCAGGCGGGCAGCGTCCCCGCGCCGACCGGCGGCGCGGGCCTCCCGCACCGCCTGGTCGCGGGCGGAGATGAAGTCTCTGCGCGGCAGGCCGTACAGGTCGCCGGTGGGGGCGTGGTCGGCCATGAGGCCGGCCTGCCGCCACCAGCGGCCACCCACCGCGCGCCTGCGGCACGGCGCTAGGCTCCCGCCCAGGCGGGTGCGACCGGCCCTCGACGCCGGCATGCACCCGGTGACCACCGCGGAGAAGAGCTTGCTGGACATCGACCGTGCAACAGCGCGGGGCAGGTGGCGAACGGGTTGTCCGTCGACGGGAGCGGGAGCACGCCGGGGCGCGCGGAGTTGTTCTCACGCCCATCGGGGGCGTGAGCAGCGCTGGACCTTGGGAAGGGTGGGGGCATGACCTGCAACAGCTCGTGGCCGGCGGCCGCTGCCGCTCTCGCCGATCGCCTCACCCGGTCCGAGGAGGCCGCCACCCTCCTCGCGCTCGCCCGCCGGGAGTTCGACGAAACGGCGGCGCCCGAGGCCGTGGACCAGGCCCTGGCCCGCATCCGCGAAGCGGTGGCAGTCAGCCGGGCCGCGGATCGGTCGGTGCTGTCCGCCGCCCGGCAGCTGCTGCACCGCAGGGCCGCGGGACGCTCGCCCGGGCGCCTTCCGCGCATCTGGCAGGCGCCGGGACCCCGCACGCCCGCGTGGTGGGTGGCGTTGGCCGTCGGCGAAGAGTGGGGCATCTGGCGGGCCCTGCCGGTACCCGGACCGGAACTGCGGATCGCCGGCGCGAGCGACCCACTGGTCCAGGACGTCGCACACCAGGCACGCCTGCTGCAGGCCAGCCTGACCGGGCACCAGGCCCGCAACCGGATGTTCGAGCGCTACACGCCCGCGCAGTGGCCCGGGGTGGCCGTAGAGGAAGGCCGCACCGGCGGCCTGTGGGTACGGCCCAGCCGCCGCGAGGAGGCACAGCAGGCCGTGGCGGACGCCGGCCTGGTGTGGGAGAGGGCGCAGGCCTACGCCCGCGCGGTACTGGCCCTGCTCACCGCAGCGGAAAGCACAGCCTGCGTATGACGCTCACGCCGCACGCCCCCGCACCCGGAGCCCGTCGGGCCGCCCACCCCACCCGGGGCGGGGCCCGGGCGTTAGCCGAACGTGAATCGGCCCCCGCCGGTCCTGCGTAGGCTGCTGCCCATGGACACCACGGAAAGCATCCGCCTGATCACAGCTGTGGCCAGCCGTCAGGGCACGAGTGGCCCCAACGCGGATGCCGCCGCCACCTACACCTCCACGAGCACCGGGCAGACCGCCCTCGCCCTGGTCGACGGCATGGGCCACGATCCAGACATCGTCCGCTTGGCGCCGATGCTCGCCGAGACGGCCGCCCGCGTCGGCGCGGTGCGCGGGGCCCTGGCCGGGCTGCTGTCAGCGGGACTGCTGGTGCACGACCCAGGCCCGGACGCGGTCGGAGTCCTCGCCGTGACCCGCGAGGACGGCAGCGCCGAGCTCGTCTGGGCCGGCGACTGCCGGGCCTACCACTGGGACGGCGGTGAGGACGTCCGCCAGCTCACCACCGACCACAACCTCGCCGCCTACCTCACCCGCGCAGCCCGCGGCGCCGGCGAGGTACCGGTGACGGCCCTGGCCGACTACGTCAGCGTCACCCTCGGCCTGGCGGTACCGGCCACCGCCGCCTACGTCTCGGTGCCGGCCGGAGGGTTGCTGGTCCTGACCACCGACGGCATCCACGACAGCATCGACGACCAGGAACTCCACACCCTCATCCGCACACACCACGGCTCGGCGCAAGACCTCGCCGACACCCTGGTCGCCGCCGCCCGCGCCGGCCGCAACGGCGAACGCGACGACGCCACCGCCATCGTCCTGCAGTACCACTGACAGACGATCAACCTTCGGACCGCCAGAACTCACGTCCGCGGGCGACGCCAGAGCAGCGTCACGGCCGTGCCGGCGCTGCAGACACTGCCCGGCGTCAACCCCGTGCACCGTGCGGCCGATCGAGCCTTCCCTCGGCTCGGCGTTGCCCATCCTCGATGAACCGGCCCACCGTGAGATCCGCCCGTCTAGCTGGTAACAGGCACGTATTCGGAGGGCGCCGTATTCTCTGTCGATCATGATCTCTGGACGACCCGCGCAGCACACCTGCAGGAAGGGAACCAGGGCGACTATGTGCCGCTATCGGCCGATACGTTCATCGGGTTGTGGGTGTGAACATGCCGATCTCGGGAAGCGATCTTACGGGGCCGCTGACCGGTGGCCCCCGGAACGCTTCCGACCTGAGGAGTCCTGCTTGTCCCGCCGCCCTCTCGCGCTGCTAACGGCTTCGGCTGCCGCCGCTTTCACCGTTCTTGCTCTTTGCGTGCCAGCCCAGGCCGCCGAGCCTGCCGGACAAGGCATCGACCTGCCTACGGTCACCGTCACCGGCAACACTCTCGCCTGGTCCGGCACGTACTCGTGTGACGGCGGCCTCCTGCAGACCCTTACCGTCCAGGCCACCGACGACGCCGGCAACACCGCCACCGAGACGATTCCCCAGCTCTGTCTCGTTGCCCAAGCCGGGACCCCGATCAACGGCACGCTCGCCACCGGCCTGCTCGGATCGGGTCCCAACTGGAGCCAGCACGTGACGATCACCGCCACGCTCGCCGACCCCCTCGGCAACACCCTTGCCCAAGCCGAGGTCACCTACGACTCCGGCGCCGTGGGCGACATCACCGTCGACGACGCCACCCCGGACTCGTCCGGCAACCTGCGCATCTCCGGCACCTACAGCACCGGGAAAGCCGCCTGCGACGCCGGCTGGATGACCAGCTCGTACAACTACGTGCCGTCCGCAGGGAACACCCCGCAACCCACCAACTACCCGTACAGGAGCAACGTCCAGACCATCCCCACCAGCGCCACCACCGGTAAGTGGAGCACCACCATCCCCGCCCCCTCTAATTCTGACGGTAAGCAATTCCTGCCCGGGGTGAAGAATCAGGGACAGTGCGGCAGCTACTACAGCTCCGACGCGTTTCTCTCGCGCGGAGCCTAGTAGGGCGCGGTGAAGGCGGCCCTGGGCTGGTCCCGGGTCCGCCTTCACTGCGTTCCCCAGTCGGCCCGGACTGGGAGCCAGGCGGCCGTCAGGCGCGGCTGGCCAAGTAGGTGTTCCAGTCGCGGCCGGCGCGTCGGGTCCACTTCAAGGCGCTGGTGATGCTGATGCCGAGCAGGGAGCTGAGGACGGATGGGGGCAGGTCTGCGCCGAGGGTGATCAGGGCGGAGTTGCGCAGGGGGATGACCGGGAAGCCGTGTCGTCGGAGCTTGCTGGTGAGGTGGTGGGCGGTGACGGGCTGGTCTGCGAGTTGGCCGGGGAAGAGCCAGGGTGCATCCGGGCGTGCGGTTGTGCGGGCGATCGCGCAGGCGGTGACGGCGAGCTCGGCCTGGTGGGCCAGGAGGCGGAAGACGGTCGGGGGGAGAGCGGCCGGGTGTTCGCCGAGCCGGATCGTGGGGTGCTCGCCGCCGGTGAGGTGGCGGGTGGTCAGTTCGGTGATGCGCTGGCCGCTGAGGCCGTAGAGAAGGGTGAGGCAGGCCGCGGCGCGGACGTCGAGTGGAAGGTTGTCGTCGTTCAGGCAGCGGTCCAGCAGTTCCCACCGCTGCTCGGGGGTGGACCAGTTCCGTGGTTCGGGTGAGCGGCGGGGCCACGGGACGTCGAGGTCGGCGGTGAGGCCGCGTTGTGCGGTCCACCGGAGGAAGCCGCGGACGGAGCGGCGGGAGGGGCCGCCGGCGTCGAGCCAGTCGTCGATGTGCCGCTGGGTGATGACGTCCAATGCGTAGCCGGTTTCGGTCGTCCAGGTGAGGAACACGATCACGGACAGCAGGTGGCTGCGCTTGCGGGCCAGGCTCTGCGCGGTGAACCGCGTCCGGTCGGCACGGCGGCGTGCGTCCCGCACGACGACCCAGCTGCCGTAGGCACGTAGGAGTCTGCGGTGTTCGGGCGGAGCGTCGGCCATCTTGCGCTCCAGCCACGGTGCGAGGCGTTCGAGGGCCTCGTGGCGCTCGGGGAGGATGGCCAGGTGGACGAGCGTGGCGCGCAGGACGACGACGGCGGGCCGGTTGGCTTCGGTATCGAGAGCCTCGTGGGTCACCTCGGTGCCTGTGGCCGCCAGGCTGCGCAGGAGGGCAGCCCCGCCGTGGGGTCGGTTGAGCCAGGTCAGGACGGATCGGGCGCGGGTGACGTTCATCAGCGCCTGGACCAGGGGGGCCAGTTGGTCGGGCGTGGTGCCGTCGGGGGCGGTGAACTCGGTGGTGAGGCGCTCGCGCAGCACGCAGCGGGCGCAGTGGCCGTGGCGGTCGGTCTCTTCGCCGGATCCGCAGGTGGGGCAGAGGTAGGCGTTGCGGGCGCCGGAGCACTCGCCGCACAGGCTGCCTCCTTGGTCGGTGCGGCCGGTCAGGGGGCGGATCTGCCCGCACTCGGTGCAGGGGCCGGGGTGGCCGCGGACGTGGTTGTAGCAGGTGGCGCACACCGGTCCGAGCGGCCAGCGGGCAGCTACTCGTCGGAGTTGTTGGCAGAGGGCGCAGGCTTGCTGCCGGATGGTGCGTTTGCGGCAGGTGCCGCAGATGGGTGTGCCGGTCGAGATCTGGGTGCAGGGGCGGGTGCGGCCGCAGCTGGAGCAGACCGTCTCCTGGCTCTCCCAGCAGCGTCGGCACAGGTCGGGTCGGCTGTCGCGGGCTCGGGCGGTGATCGTGGTGACCCGGCCGCACCCGCCGCAGGTTCGCTCGGGCTGGAGCTTGCGGCCGTAGCAGGTCGTGCAGTGGGGCGTTCCGTCCGGGCGGGCGGCGACCATCGCGGTGCGGTTGCAGACGCCGCACGGCTCGGGTGGCTGCCGGCCGCAGGCCTGGCACAGCGCGTTCCCGTCGGGCAGTCGCCGGTGGACCCGCCGGTGGCGGCCGCAGGTGAGGCAGGGTTCCAGCTTCCACTTCGGGGGCGTGCCGGTCACGACAGCTTCGGCCTTCGAATCGTGCTTCGCTGCACGGGGGCCTGGATGTCGGCGGGACCAGCCCCGGCGGTCCTGCGGACCTGGGTGTTGGCCACCTGGATCTCGATGAGGTCGTTGGGGGTGCAGTCGAGGATGTCGCACAGGGCCGCGAGGGCGTCCATGCTCAGCCGCTGCGGTTCCTGGGTGACGAGGCGGTAGACCTGCTCGCGCGAGAGGATGACGCCGCGTTCTGCGAGCAGCGGCACCAGCTCCGAGGTCTGGAACAGGCCCTTCTCCGCCATGCGAAGGCGCAGGTTCCAGGAGATGCCCATCTTCTTGATCACGCGCTCGGTCCCCACAGGTCGGCGTGCTGGTCCCGCAGGGCGCAGGTAAGCAGGCGATTACGGTACTCGGGCGAGACCCCCGTATAGACCGCTGTCGTGGAGCCGTAGCGGTGTCCGACCTGGTCCTGGACGAACCGCTCGGGGTAGCCGAACTCGATCAGGTGGGTGATGTACGAGTGGCGTAGGCAGTGGAGGTCCAGCAGTGGGTCGAGCCCGGCCAACTTGCGGATCTCAACGAAGACTTCGTCCATTCGACGGCAGGACAGGCGTCCGCGGCGCTCGGTCACCCACAGTGCGGGGTGCGCGCCGGGCGAGAACGCGGCCCGCAGGTGGTCCACCCACTGCGTGAGTACCGGCATGACCCAGTCCATCTCCGGCACCAGGTAGACCGTGCGGCGCTTGGGCGGGGCACCGCGTGAGGACTTGCCCCAGCGCACGTGGATGAGCCCGAGCCGGCCGAACTGGCGCATCTTCGGATTGGAGCGCAGATCCGCGAGGTCCAGGCCCCAGGCGTCGCTGCGGCGCAGGCCGAAGGCGTACACCATCTTCATCAGCGCGGAGTCGCGCTGGGCGGCCAGTGCCCCTTTCCGGCCGCGGCGCCGGATGTCCTCCACCCGCTGGTCGGCGGCGTCGAACAGCTGCTGGACCTCGTCGTAGGTGAACGGCCGCCGTCGCGGGTCGCCCTCGTACTCGCCGACGTGGGCCACTGTGTTGCGCTCGTCCAACAGTTGCTGGGGCACCGCTCCGAACCGGTCCCGGCACACCGCCGGCCAGCCGTAGCGCGGATCGGTGATGAACTCCAGGAACAGCCGGACGTGGCCCTGGTACCCCCGGGTCGTCGAGACGGCGATCCGCTGTCCCCGCCACCGCAGCTGGTCGAAGAACGCCTCGACCTCGGGCGCCGTCCACTGCCACGGGTACTGATTGGAGAAGGTGACCAGTCGGTTGACCAGGGACTCGCGCCGCCCGATCGTGTCCGCCTTCAAGTACCGCACGCGCTGCTGCCGGGCCCAGCCGTCCAGCATCGCCCGCAGCACGGCCGGCTCCGGATCCAGGTGAACCACGCCGTCGAGCAGCATCAAGTGAGCCGCGCCGGGGTGGTGATCTTGCAGATTCACATGTTGCATCTAACGCAACAATGACGCGTCGCGTGCGTCCGAGCGAGAAAGCAGCAGGTCAGGAGTCGTCACTCGGATCGTCGCCAGGTTGACGACCAGCGGATTCGTCGGGATCAGGCGCTGCTGAAAGTTGCATTGGATGCAATTCCGCCCGGACGCGAAGGACGCGCGGACGATGCCGGAACCGGGCGAACTCCGTCGGGGCGACCTGGTCGGCCTGGACCTCGACGACGACTTCGGGGCGCACCGGCACGTACCGAACCGGTCGGCTGCCGGGAAGTCCTCCCACGACGCCGGGCAGTTCCCGCGCCTTGCCGACCGGGTGGAGCAGCGGGGCGATCTGGGAGCGCAGCCGGCTGCCGATCGGCAGGGTGACGGCGACGGCGCGCGGCCGGCCGGCGTGGTCGGGCAGGGAGAGCACGAGGGCCTGGTGGGCGGGTGCGGTCGCAGTGACGCCGGTGACGATCAAGTCGATGGTGTGGGTGCGCCTCCATTTGAGCCAGCCGCCGGCCCGCCCCGGCCGGTAGGCGGCATCGGGCTTCAGCACCGCTCCCTCGACGCCCGGAGTGCTGAGCCAGGCGAGCGCGGCGCTCGGATCGCCGGTTGTGGGCACCGGGCGGATGAGCGGGGACGACGTCGCGAGGAGGTCGAGAAGGTGGCGCCGACGGGCGGTCTGCGGGAGCGGCCGTAAGTCCTCGGCATCGCGGGCCAAGGCGTCGAAGGCCGCGAAGCTGATGGAGAAGTCGTCGCTGGCGCGGGGCCCTCGTGGTGACCTGTGCTGCAGCTTCCCGAACTCAATGTCGCCGCGGCTGTTCACCGCGAGGATCTCCCCGTCGATGATGGCCGGCGCCAGCGAGCCAGCGGCCGCCGCGATGTCGCTGAACCGATCGGTCAGGTTACTGCCGCTGCGACCGAAGAGCTGTCCGCGCTCGGTGTCGATCAGGACCCGCCAGCCGTCCAGCTTCGGCTCCACGGCGCCGTCGAACTCCGCCGGCAGCTCTGCGATCGGGCTGGCCTGAGCGACGGCCACGGGTGGGTGGAACGGAAGGGGCATGTCTAGTTGATACCCGGCTGGCACAAGCTGTTTGTATAGAGACGACCAAGCGTGCACCAAGCGCAGCTCGACCGGTGCGCGGCGGTGGACCTGCTGGACGGTGTGCTGCCGACGACGGCCCGGCTGGCCAAGTGCTGGAGCTCCGGAAGTACCGCGCCGGGGCGCAGACGGCCGGCGCCCACCAGCTGGATTACCGCAGGGCCGGCGGCTTCCGGCGCTAGTTCAGCGGGGGCGGCTGGGCGGTGACGGCCGACTCGCGGACCGGCAGGCCCTGGTTCTCACGAAAGACTGCGTCCCGGACCTGCGAGGCGATGGTGGGCCGAGACGGCGCGTCGAGGTACAGGGCCGTGGAGTCGAGCGGCACCAGCCGGCGCTCGTTGATCAGGTCGCACAGGGCACGGGGGAGGTCGTGCAGGCGGTCGGGCAGCTCGATGGCGGCACCAGGCGGCAGGCGGCAGGCGGCGCGCCGGGCCTTGGCGATGTTGGTGCCCGGGTCGGCCTCAGTGGCCTTGGCCAGGTAGTAGGTGATGGGCTGGATCGTCCAGGGCAACACCTCGTGGAGTTCGACGGCGGGCTGGGCAAACGCGTCTTCGCCCAGGGCGAGCCCGTCGGTCAGCCACTGGCGGCGCATGCTGGTGCGATAGGGGGCGTACGCGGCGTTGCGGAAGGCGTCACGGGTGGTGATCGCGGCGGTGGCCTCGATGCGGAACGTGGCGGCCAGGCGCTGCAGGATCGGTTCCAGGGCGGCGCGGGCGGCCGGCGCGTCGGTGGCGCAGGCGACGACGGGGATCAGGTCGAGGTCGGAGGCGATGTGTCCGCCGCGGCCGGTGCGGTGGTCGCCCCGGGCCAGCGATCCGGACAGCGCGACCGACATGCCGCTGACGTCGGCGAACTCCTCCTTGAGGCGCTGCAGCAGCAGGGGGAGGTCGGTGGTGATCACGGGTGGGTGCCTCCGATGTCGGCGACGGCGGTGAAGTCGGCGTAGGCGCCGTGGCGTGCCTGGGCGTCCTCGAATGCCTCCAGGACGGCGGCGAGGGGAGGAAGGTCGCCCAGCAGCTGTCGGGCGTAGCGCAGGTCCTTGACCATGTGGTGCAGCGCGAAGTCGGGGTCGCCGTAGGTGCTGCTGGTGATCCGGTCGAGCTTCTGGTCGGCGAGGGTCGCCATCCAACCGTCGGAGGTGACGATCGTGGCGGCCACCGGGAAGTCCTCGCCGAGGTGCGCTGGCAGGGTGCGGGCGAACACGCCGGCGGCGTGCAGCAGCGTGGCGCCCCAGGCGTTGAAGATGAGCTTGAAGCGGGCCGGGTTGCCCGGCTGGGTGAACCGGTAGCGGCGGTGGGTGAAGGCGTCCAGGGCTCGCTCAGCGGCGGGGCTGTGGCCTGGGGCGTAGAGGAAGGCAGAGAGCGTTCCGGCGCGGGCTCCGGGTCGGGACCCGGTGACCGGGCATTCCCAGGCGAGTGAGCCCAGCGCGCTGATCTCCTGCTGCCACTGCTCGGCCCGCTCGGGAGTGATGGTGGACAGCTCGATGCAGGTGGGCCGGTGCCGGGCGAGGGCAGCGGCCACGTGCTGGTCGCTCCAGAACGCGCAGCTGTGCTCGTCGTCCTCGAAACAGCCGATCAGCACGTTCGGGGCCGCGTCCGTGATGGCGGCCGAAGTGATGAGCGTGACGGCTTCGTGCGGGGACTCGGACAGGTGGCGGCTCGTCAGGTGAACGCGGGTGTCTGGCATGGCGGTGAGGTGGGGCAGGATGCCGCTGGTCATCGCCCCGTACCCGGCGACGACGATGGTCGTCGCCGGGCTGGGTGCCCGCCGTGGAGCAGGGATCATGCGACCACTCGTCCTTCGGCGCGGTGTGGCCGGTCCAGACCCCAGGTGAGCGCGTCGGCCTTGGCGGGCTCGTACAGGCACCAGACCATCGTCGGCTGCCACCGCTTGCGCACGACCAGCCCGGCCTGCACGGCGACGTCCACCGACCCGATGCAGGCCTCGGCCCGGCCGTCGGCGACCCGGCGCACGGCCAGCGGCTTCGCTTCGACGTACTGGCGTTGGGCCGACGGCGCGAAGCGGTCGGCGAAGACCGCGGTGGCCGGGTGGAGGGCGATCGTGCGCGGCACCTCGACGTCCGCCGGCGTCGCCAGGCACATGGGCTTGGTCCGCGCCACCCAAGCCCGGAGGAGCGAGGCCCTGCCCTCGTAGCGGAAGTGGAGGTCCACCCACAGGTCGGACACCGTACCGTGCGCGTCCCGCTGGGCGTAGCCGGCCGCGACCAGGGCGCAGTGGCCGTCGGTGATGGCCTGCTGCGTGGCCAGCTCGAAGGTGGCGGCCAGCAGCACCTGGTCGAAGTGCCGCACCGCCTCTGTGTGGGCGTCGGTCCCCGATGGCCCGAGGGTCACCACGGCAGGCCGTTCCAGCAGCGCATCTGATCGGCTGGGTTCGCGCTGCCGAGTCACCTGCTGCTCCGGGTGGCGGTGACGAGGGAGTAGCCCTTGGGGTCCTCCCAGCGGCGGCCGGGGTTGTTGGTGAACCAGCGGCGCGCCCGCTCGCTGATCTCCTCCCGGATCTGCGCGGTTGCCGGGTGGCCGGGGGTGAGGCCGGCGAAGGACATCAGGGCCGCCGCGTACGTGGTCAGGGCCTCCGCTGTGGGCAGGGCCAGGGTGTTGTCGAAGCGCATGGTGTCGGCGGTGCCGAACGTGGCGGTCACCATCGCGGGCAGGTTGTCGCTGGTGACGGAGTTGACCGGTGCGGGCGCGGGGGTGATCCCGGCCTCCTGCACGATCGTGCGGACCAGGTCCAGGGTATTCTGGGCGACTTGGCGGTGGTTGACCGTGGCGACGAAGACCCCGCCGGGGCGAAGGACCCGGTGTGCCTGCTCCAGCGCGAGCTGCGGGTTCGGAACGTGGTACAGCATATGGCGGGCGGTGACGATCGCGAACTCACCTTCAGAGAAAGGGAGTTCCTCGGCCGATCCTTCGATGGCCTGGATCCGGTCGGTGCGGGTCGCCTCGACGGCCTGCGGGCTGGTGTCCAGGCCGACCAGGCGCCCGGTGTGGCGGGGCAGGAGAGCGTGGAGGAAGCTGCCGGTCCCGCAGCCGACGTCCAGGAGCGGCCGGTCGTCGGGCAGGTGCAGTGCGTCGCGGACCGCAGCCTCGGGGTCGTCCGGGGTGATGCTGTGGAGACGGTGGGTCGCCGTACGGTCCGCCAGGGCTCGCAGGTCGGCGTACTCGGCGTGCACCAGGTGGCTCGCGTCGGTGTCGGGGGTCATCGTGTGGCCCTTTCGGTGTCGGTGGGGTTGAAGGTCAGCCGCCCAGGAGGCCGCGCAACCGCGCGGCCTGGAGTTCGGCCGTGCCTGGGGGATTGCGGACCTGCTGGGGCTCTTGAAGGGTGAGGAGGAGAAGCCACAGCAGCGCCAGAAGGCGCCGGCACTCCAGGAGGCGTCGCCGCTCCGCTCTGCTCAGATCGAAGTGGTCCAGGAAGCGGGGGACGGCGAAGTCGGTGTCCACCCAGGTGGAGACGTGCTCGACGACTTCGGCGAGTTCGTACGCACGGTCGCTGCGTCCCGAGTCCTCGAAGTCAACGATGCGGATTCTCGACCCATCCCAGAGAAAGTTGGCGAGGTTGCCATCCGCTTGCCCGAAGACGGGCCCAGACGGCGACCGGGCCGAGGCGAGTACGGTCCGGTTGAGCCAGCGAAACCCTTCGGCGGCCGCTCTGCGGATCACGGCCGGCACGTCACCTCGGTGTACCTGCGCGTACCGTGCGCGGATGCCGCGGACGACCTGGTGCTCGTTCCACAGGCGCGGCGGAAGCCGTGCTGCCACAGAGCGAGGGACGGCTTCGTGCATGCACGTCAGCGCCGCAGCCAGGGCCTCCAGCTGCTTGGTCGTCACCGTTTGGCCTCGCAGAGGGGTGCCCGGGAGGCGCGACATGCTCACCACCGGGGCAGTGGAGGACGAATCCGCTTCCATCAGCGTCGGAGCCAGGCCCGGCGCCCACTCCTCCAGCAGGGTGAGGGCGCGCCACTCCCGTTCGTGCTCGCCCTCCATGGTCGGGCGAAAGCGCTTGATCACGCGGTCGTCCAGGATCTCGACTCCGTGGGTGCCCCACTGCGCGGCCCTGCAACGCGTACCCGGCGTCCGACTCACGCGGGTTGGTTTTCGGCGGTGAGGCCCTGGAGCTCGGCGACGGCCAGCGAGGCGGTGAGCAGCCCGGCGGGGTTGCCGCAGTCGAGGTACTGGCCGGTGAGCGGATGGAGCAGCACGTCGTGGTCTGCGGCGAACGCGGCGACGGCGTCGGTGGCCTGGAGCTCGCCGTTCGCGGCCGGGCGCACGGCCTGGAAGTAACCGATCGCGGCGGCCGGGAACAGGGTGCGGGAGACGTTGACGTACGCGGTCGGCTCCCGGTAGTCGGTCGGGCGCTCGATCAGGCTGGCCAGCAGCTGGTGCCCGCCGGGTGCGGTGCGCGGCTGAAGCAGGCCGTAGCGGTGCGCGTCGGCGCCGGGCACCGTGGCGGCGGCCACCGCGCCGGCGGTTCCGGCGGCGCTGCGGGCAGCGACCAGGTCGGCGAGGTCGGAGCCGCCGTCGCGTCGCAGCAGCAGGTCGTCTCCGGAGATCAGCAGGAAGTCGTCCTGCCCGACCCAGTCGGCGGCGTAGATCAGCGGCAGGGCGGTGCCGTAGCTGCCGCTGGTGCGCGGCTGCTCGATGACGGTGATGTCGTCCGGGAAGGCGGGGGCCTCGTACTTGTCCTGCCACCCGCGGGTTTCGAAGTAGGCGCGCAGTTCGGGGTCGTCGGTGATGTAGTGGCGGATCTGGCGGGCCCCCTCGCCGGGCGGGGCCACGATCGCGATCCGCTCCGCGCCGGCCGCGATGCAGTCCTGGAGGGCGTAGTCCAGGACGGGCCGGTTGAGCACCGGGAGCATGCACTTCGTGATCGCCCTGGCGACGGGGAACAGGCGGCTGCCGACTCCGGCGGCAGCGATGACGGCGGTCAGGGGCATGGCGATTCACCTCGTATGTTGATCGGATGATCGTGCGGTGAAAGCGAATTGATGGTCACTCAGGTCACGCGGGTAGGCTGGCGACTGCCTGGCACCACCGCGCACCCCGGGCACGGCGCAGCAGTGCCTGCTGGCCGCCGGGCGGCGCGGCCGATCACCGGCGCCGGGCCCAAGCACTAGGGATGGGTGACCAGCATGACCACTGCCGTTGCCGAGCAGGTGTCGGACTTCTACTGCCAGGAGGCCTTGTCCGGGAACACCCCGGTCAAGACCGTCGAGGAGACGGACGAGGTGCTCGCCTTCGAGCACACCCGGCCGTCGTACCCGGTGCACATCGTGGTGGTGCCGAAGCTGCACACGCCGTCGCTGGAAGACCTCGGCGAGGGCGGCGAGGAACTGCTGCTCAAGGTGATGCGGGTCGTGCGCTCGGTCGCGGCGAAGGTGCGCGAGGAGTACGGGGCGTGCTGCATCGTGACCAACCTGGGCGAGTACCAGGAGAGCAAGCACCAGCACTGGCACGTGCTGTTCCGGGGCGAGCTGCCCGAGGGCCACGTCTGAGCGGCCCGCCCCGAGGGGTTCAGCGCCGTCGGCGCCGGCGCGGCCGTGCCAGGCGCAGGGTGCGCTCGGCGAGGTCGCGGGCGACCCGGTGGATCTGCTCCGGGTCGGGCTGCGGCCGATGCCCGAACAGCTCGGGCAGCAGCTTCTCGCAGGCGACCAGCAGCGGCAGACCGTCGGCCAGCTCCTCGTCGGCGACGACCCGGCACACCGCGCGCCTGGCGTAGTCCGTCGCGTTGTCGAGCTGGTCCCCGCGGCTGACCGAGGCGGGCAGGGGCACCAGTACGGCGGGCTTGGCCAATGCCTCCAGCTCGGCGAGGGTGGTCGCCCCGGCCCGGCCGATCACCAGGTCGGCCAGCCATAGGGCGTCCACCATCTCGTCGTGCAGGTACTCCAGCTGCCAGTACCCGGGCACCGCGGCAAGCGCCTGGTCGAGGTTGCCGCGGCCGGTGATGTGCACGACGGAGAACCGGGTGGTCAACGCGGGCAGCTGGCGGCGGACCGCCTCGTTGATGCGGGTGCTGCCGCTGGAGCCGCAGAAGATCAGCAGCACCGGCAGGCCGGGCGGGATCCTGAGGCGGTCGCGCAGCCGCTCGGGCCGGCCGTCGGCGAGGTCGTCGCGCAGCGGCAGCCCGGTGACCATTGCCTTGCGGCGCAGCCAGGACGGCATGTCGTGGCCGGGCTCGGACAGGCACACCGTGCGGGCCAGGCGGGCCAGGATCCGGTTGGCCAGGCCGAGGGAGTGGTCGGACTCGTGGATCAGCAGCGGCACCCGGTTGAGCCAGGCCGCGATCCCGACCGGCACCGAGACGTAGGAGCCCTTGGAGAAGAGCGCGTCGGGCCGCTCGCGGCGCATCGCCAGGTAGGCCGCGCCGATCCCGCGCAGCACGGTGAACGGCATCACGGCGTTCTTCCACGAGCGGTAGCGCTGCAGCCCGGCCGAGGGCACCGCGGCCAGCCGGAGCCCGGCCTTCGACGCCAAGTCGGCCTCGATGCTGCTGGCCCGGCCGAAGAACACCAGCTCGCCGACTCCGGCGCGGCGCAGCTCGGCGGCGACGGCCACGGCCGGGACGACGTGGCCCGCGCTGCCGCCGCCGGTAATTCCGATCTTTAAAGCTCCATTCATCGGCTCAGAGTAGCAGCGGCCTCCCTGCCGCACGGTTCGTGATCTTGTCACTGTTGCTCCTGCTGGCTGGGTGGGCACGCTGACGACCAACGGCCTTTCCTGGTACGCACGGTGGGCGTCGTGATGGTCACTCAATCGCATTCGAATACCAGACGGAATCCGAGATTCACATTTCGGTCCGTCGCGAAGGAGAAATGCCGGTTGTCGCAGCGCCCGTACCATTCCGGATAGGAGAAGGAACCACCCCGGATAATCCGGCCGGCCGGCAGGATCCGGCCCTTCCAGAACGACTGCGCCGGCTTGGCCGCGGGGCCCTGCGGGTCGGACTCGACGCCGCTGTCCGGGTACGGGGCGTACCAGTCGGAGCACCACTGCCAGAGCACCCCGTTGAGGCCGTAGAGCCCGAACGGGTTCGGGTTGGCGTCGGCGGTCTGCCAGCAGGCCGTGAACGCGTCCGGCCACGCCCGGCCCTCGTGGGTGCGCTGGGGCACACGCAGCGCGGTGCACTCCCGGGCGCAGGAGCAGGCTGCGCGGGTGGCGTACTCGTGCTCGGCCTCGGTGGGCAGCCGGTATCGGCGGCCGTCGCGCTCGGAGATCCAGGAGATGAAGCTGAGCGCGTCGTTGTAGGAGACGCCGACCACCGGGTGGTCGTCGCCGTGGATGTTGGCCGCGGAGAACAGCGGGCCGTCCTTCCAGTCCCCGCCCTCCCAGATCTCCAGGACCGGGTCGGCCAGGGAGCCGATCGCGTCCAGGTAGGTGCGGTACTGGGCGTGGGTGACCGGGCGCTCCTGCCAGGCGAGGGTCTTGGTGATGTGGACGGTCTGGAAGCGGTCGTTCTCCAGGCGGCGGTGGAAGCTGCCGGGCGGGACGGTCACGAGGGTAAGCACCAGCACTCCTTCGGGGTCGGGCGCTGCCGGCCCGCGGCCTTGGCGCGAGCCGGCAGCAGGGTGGGGATCAGGTGAGCGCGGCGGAGGCGACCTTGTCGGTCAGGTCGGCCAGCTGTCCGGCGGTGTTGGCGATGTCGTAGCGGCGGGAGTTGTCCAGTCCGGCGCGGATCAGGGCGCCTCGCCAGTGCACGTCGCGGGCCAACTCGTCGATCGCCGCGGCCAGGCTCGCCGGGTCGCCCGCCGCGTACGAGGTGCCGGCGTGGCCCAGGGTGTCCGCCATGCCGGCCACGTTCGAGTAGGCGACCGGCAGGCCGTGGGCCTGCGCCTCGATCACGACCAGGCCGAAGGCCTCCAGCCCGGCCGTGGTGAACACGAAGCAGTCGAACTCGTCGAAGCGGCGCCACAGCTCGCGGCGGGGCATGAACGGCGCGAACGCCACGCGGTCGGCGACGCCCAGCTGGCGGGCACGTTCGCGCAGCGCCTCCTCCTGCGGGCCGCTGCCGATGACGGTCAGGCGGTGCTGCTGGCTGGACACCGCCAGGGCCTCGATCGCGGTGACGGTGCTCTTGTTGGCGTCCAGCCGACCGGCGTGCAGCAGGTTCAGCGGCCCGGCGGTGTTCTCCTGCGGGCGGTGGCGCACCAGAGCAGCGCCGAGCGGGATCCCCCACGGGATGATCGCCAGGCGGCTGGTGTACCGGTGGTCGGTGAGCTTGTCGATGCGCTCGGCCAGCGTGGAGTTCGGCGCAACCACGGCCGCGCTGCCCGCCACGACCTCGGCCAGCGCCTCGCGGGCCTGGGCGGACTCGGCAGCTGCGATCACGTCGGTGCCGTGCGCGATGGAGATCACCGGGGTCCGGCCGGCCGCGCGCACCAGCGCCGGGGCCAGGCCGAAGCCCAGGTGCTGGGCGTGGATCACATCCGGCTCGTGCAGGTCGATCAGCTCGCGGACCTCGGCGGTCAGCTCCTCGACATACCGGCCGTAGTCCAGCCCGTACGGGTGCTTGGCCGTGTTCAGCGGGACGAGGCGGTCGAAGCGGTGCCAGCCCGGCTCGATCGGCCGCATGCCGAGGAAGGTGCTGTGGATGCGGTCAGCCACGGCGGCGTAGGCGTCGTCGGCGAGGATCATGCTGCCGCAGGACGGCGCGACCGGCAGGTCGATGCCGGTGAGGACCCGGGTGCGGTTCATACTGGCACTCCGTTCAACTCGCTCTGGTAGGCGGTGAATCCATCGGTGAGCAGCGTCCGCAGACCGGCCCAGCCGAGGTTGCAGGCGGCGTCGGCGACCGACAGCGCCGGGGTGAAGGGCTGGCGGGGCCAGGTCTGCGGGTAGACCGGGTGGCGCGGGTAGTACTCGTTCCAGAGCACCCGGATCCCGGCGGCACCGACCGCGGCGGCATCGAGGTAGCTCCGGGTGCCGGAGCCGGCCCACAGCGTGGATTCGCCGGCGCTCTCGCACACCGCGACGATCCGCTCGATCCGTCCGCTGGCCGGCAGCGGCATCGTGGAGCTGCGCAGCAGGCGGCTGGTGGCGCCGAGCGCGTCGCGGATGCGGGTGAGCAGGTCAGCGTTGAGGTCGGCGAGCAGCTGGTGACCGGCCTCCAGCACCGGGGTGATGGCGGCCATCGTCTCGGCGTAGAACGGGGTGCGGCTGTAGGCCATGGCCAGGGTGCGCAGCAGCGTGTCGGGGGCGAACGCCGGCGCGATGCGGGCCTGGTCGATGCGCTGGCCGTGCTGCTTGGCGACCGGCACGGTGAGCCACTGGACCCCCGCCTTGGTCTTGATCTTGTTGCGGTTCTGCCAGCCTCCGTCCTCGTACTGCACGTCGTCGTAGAGCACGACGGTGTCGCAGACCAGCAGGGACTCGCAGAACCCGAGCCAGGGCAGGAAGGCGGGCTGCTCGATGTAGATCACGATCGCTCCGGTTGGCCGAGCAGCAGCAAGGAGGGGACCAGGCCCTCGAAGTAGCGGCCGTCGGCGGCCCGCTGCGGGAGCAGCCGGTAGCCGGCCTCGGCGGCGCGGTGCCGGGTGAACTCCTCGCTCAGGTAGTACCGGCCGGCCTGCGTCTGGTGGCGGGCCAGGGCCTTGACCTTGTCGTCGATGTAGGCGGTGATGTCCACCAGCACGGTGGGCGCCACGTGGCTGTGGGCGTTGTGCGGCTGGCCGTGCAGCACGGTGGTGCAGCTGGCCACGCGCACGGCCGCGTTCAGCGCGGCCCGCGCCACCGCGTGGTGGTCCTGGTGGTCGTTGCCGTCGTGGACCGCGTGGGTGAGCAGCACCGTGCACCCCAGGCGGGCGAGCGCGGCCTCGATGGCGGACACGAGCGGCCGGTCGGGGCGCAGCGCGCCGTCCTCCAGCCCCAGGCACTCGACGGCGATGCCGGTGCCCTCGTAGGAGGCCGCGGACTCGGCCGGGCGGTCGCCGGGTGCCAGCTGCGTTCCGGCGGCCTGGTCCGCGAGGGAGATGCCGGCGGCGCCGTGGGTGGCGACAAACACAGTCACGTCGGCTCCGGCGTCGGCCCAGGCGCGCAGGGTGCCGTAGAACATCAGCTCCGCGTCGTCCGGGTGGCCGACCACCGCGACCACCCGGTCGGTGGGCGACATGAGGGCGGGCATCAGACGCCCTGCTCGAAGTCGCGCCACACCTGGGAGGGCATCGGCAGCGTGCTGCCCTGGTACTTGCCGGTGTAGGGCTCGATGTCGCCGAGCGGGCGCCACCAGGTGACCTGTCCGATCCGCATGCCCGGGTAGACCCGAACCGGCTGGACGGCGTGCAGCTGGAGCGTCCATCGGTTCACCGAGCCGATGTCGATCAGGTCGGCGGTGCAGTTGATGAACAGGCCGAGCCGGGCGACGGAGGAGCGGGCGCGGATGATCGGCACGAAGTGGTGGCTGCCCATGGTCTCGGCGGTGGAGACCAGGTAGATCCGGTCGGGCTCCAGGACCATGCCCTCGGGCGGGATCGTGGAGCGCTGGTACGGGTTGTCGATCTTGCAGTCGAGCACGTCGCCGGTGTACCAGGCGATGTTCGCCGAGAGGTGGAAGTCGTAGCTGTTGGGGCTGACGCACTGCGGGTCAAAGGGGGCGATGGTGATCTCGTCCGTCTTGACGCGGTGCTCGATCTCGCGGCCGGTGAGGATCACGCGGCGACCTCCAGGGTGCGGTGTCCGGCGGCGGCGGCCGGGTTGCAGGGGACGGGCTCGCTGACGTGGCCGTAGAAGCCCTGGTAGGGCAGGCGGTGGCCTTCGGGGGCCCAGAAGCTGAACTGGCCGATCTTCATCCCGGCGTAGACCTTGAGCGGCTGAACGGCGACGATCTCCAGCGTCCAGCGGTGGCAGGCCCCGAGTTGACCGAGGTCGGCGGTGACCTGGAGGAACAGGCCGAGCCGGCCCAGCGAGCTGCGGCCGATGAGGCTGGGCACGTACTGGCGCGAGCCCACGGTCTCGACGGTGGCGCCGAGGTAGAGCGTGCCGGGCTGGAGCACGTACCCGTCCTCGGGGATGGTGACCTCGGTGACCGGGGTGTCCACCCGGGCGTCGATCACGTCGGCGGGGCTGAACTTGAGCGTCGGGCCGAGCCGGTAGTTGTAGGAGTTCGGGTTGAGCATCGCCGCGTCGAACGGTTCGATGGTGATCTCGCCCCGCGCGACGGCCGCGGCGATGGCGGCGCCGGTGAGGATCATCGGGTTCCCGCCTCTGCGACGTAGGCCTGCTGCAGCAGCCGGCGCTCGTCCTGGGCGAGGTCGCCCTGGCCCTCCCCTAGCGGCATCCGGCCGTGGGCGTAGCGCTGCTGGTCCCAGATCAGCAGCCGCCCGGGGCGCAGCCGCACGGTGGTGCGCTGGGCGTAGACGGCGGCCACCAGGCGGCCGAAGGCCCCGGCGGCCTGGTCGGCCGGCACGAGCGCGGTGTCGAGCAGCTCGGCCTTGTCCAGGTGCGGGCCCATCTTGCTGGTGAAGCGGACAGGGAAGCCCCACTCCAGGCGCTCGGGGATGACGGAGAAGTGCTCCAGGGTCTCGCCGACGCCGTGCACACCCTCGTCCGCCCAGTAGCGGTAGGCCCGGTGCTGGAGGATCTCGCGGTCCGCGGTGGCGAGGGACTCGACGGCGGCCCACATGTCCGCGAGCGCGGAGGCGCCGCCGGCGGCCGGGTCGTCGCGCACGCAGTACAGGGCGATGATCCGGGGCGTCAGGTCGCGCTCGACCATGTCGATGTGGAGCCGGTTCTCCCCGGTGCCGTGGGTACGGGCCGGGTCGGCGTCGGTGCGCACCGACAGGTCGCTCCAGGGGCCCAGGTGCGGGTAGACCGCGAGCACGGTGCCCAGCGAGGAGAGCAGCGCGAGGGCGCGGTCCTGGTTGAGGCGGTGGGCGGTGGGGTCGTCGAAGGTGATCAGCGCCTTGCCGTCGCCGCGGGTGGTGAACGCCTCGGCGAAGGCGCGGTGCGCGGTGGGCCCGGCGAGCAGGTCGCCGGCGGGCAGTTCCAGCAGGTCACTCATGGGTGCCTCCGAACAGATCGGTGATGGTGCTGCGGATGGTGTGCGGGTGGACCGGCTCGGCGGGAAGGCCCAGTCGGCCGGCCAGGTAGGCGGTGGTGACGACGCTTCCCCGGTCGAGGCCGCTGGTGGCGAGCACCGGCTCCTCGCCGTGTTCCAGGGCGCGGCGCTCCAAGTCCTCGAACAGGTGCTGGCTCTGGAGGCGGACCAGCGGGCCGTCGAAGGGGGCGGCGTCGGCCAGCGCGCGCCGGGTCACGGCGGCGGGCAGGCCGGTGCGCAGGGTGGCGAGGTTGAGCAGGAACGCGTCCGCCTCGATTGCGGTGCGGGCGCCCTCGCACAGCTGGTGGGCCAGCTCGGTGCGGTCGGCGATCGGCTCGGGCAGGGTGCCGAGCACGGTCTCGCCCCAGTCCCGGTAGGGGCCGAGCGCCTTGCTGCCGGGGCCGGTGCGGCCGGCCGGGCCGCGGTGGTGGTGAACGGTGAACCAGGTGGTGCCGTCGCCGCGCAGGTCGATCCGCAGTAGGCCGGCACCGAGCTCGGGGGCCTTGACGACGTGACGGCCGTCTGCGGACCACTGGTAGTAGGAGCAGTGGCAGTGGCCGGCCACGATGATGTCGAACGGGCTCTGGCCGCTGGTCTGGAAGGCGATGTCGCGCTCCAGACCGGTGTGGCTGACCCCGATCACCACGTCGGCTCCGGCTTCGCGCAGCCGGGCGTGCTCGGCTGCCAGCAGCGCGGGGGTGGGCTCGGTGAAGGTGAAGCCGGCTCGCTCGTCGGTGGGGATCGCGTTGAAGGCCTGAGTGCCGATGTACCCCACGACGCCGACCCGTCGGCCGCGCTCGGGCAGAAGCAGCCCGGACTCCCAGCGGCCCGGGTAGCTGTCCGGCGGGACCACGTTGGCGCACACGACGGGCGGGTAGCGCTTGGGGTCGCGCAGGCGCTGCAGGTCGGCGAAGTCGTGGTTGCCGGGCACCATCGCGTGGAAGAGCTCGGCGGCGATCTCCTCCTCGTAGCGGCCGGCGGAGAACTCGTGGAAGGAGTTGCCGCCGTAGAAGTCGCCGGCGTCGATGAGGAACGCTCCCTCTTCCCGCAGGCGGGCGAGCGCTTCGAGAGTGGCCAGGCCGTCGGGGACGGAGGAGTGGAAGTCGGTCGTCGCAACCAGCGTGACCGAGTCCAAGGATTCTGTGGGCATACGTCCGCCTTTGTCGGAATGCTTGGGACGCCTGTGGTAGATGCGGTGCCGGTTCCGCAGTCGGTCGGGGTAGCTGTCGCCCGATCCGGTCCGGCGGCCCGTCTTGTTGAACTACGCTACGTGCGAGGGATTTTGATGAGGACTCACCCGCAGTACGGGTTTCTGGCCAGCCTCCACCGGGTGGACTCCGCGGCCAGACCGACCGGTGGCGCACCAGGCCGCCGAGCACCCGCGCTCGGGGTGCGCCCGTTTACCTTGGTCGTCATCGAGGAGGAGTGGGAGTGGCGGTCCGTGACCGAAGCCGGGCAGAGGTCGGCGTGGTGTCCGGGTACCTGCTGCGGTTGGTCCGCGAGAGCATGCCGCGCACCCAGGTACGCCTGGCTGAAGACGTCGGGGTTGACCTCGGCACCGTCCAGGGCTGGGAGTCCGGCCGCCGCCCGCTGGCCAACACCCGCTCCGCCGACCTCCTGCAGCTGCGCCGCCGCCTCGCTCTTCTCGGTGCCGACACCGAGCTGCTCGCGCTCCTGAACTCGGCGATGGACGCCGACCGCATCCTCACCGCGGTCCTGCGCCCACCCAGCGACCTGGCGGACCACCCGCTGGCGGGCTGGGTGCAGTCGCGAGAGACCGCACATCTGATCGCCTGGGCCGTGCGTGGGATCACGCCCCCCACCCTGGCCGGCCGGGCCGCCAGCGCGCGGCGCGGGCCCACACCCGCCGGCCCGCAGCTCGCCGCCGCCGACCGGGCCGCCTTCTTCACCCACCTGCGCCACGTCGCCGAGAGCGCTGCGACCGCGGGCGAGCGCGCACTGCTGCTGCGCCGCCAAGCCCTCTACCTCGCCAGCTACGACCCCTCCCCCGACGCCGGCGACTGGGCCGAGCAGGCTCTGCGCACCATGCGCCCGGCCTTGGCCCTGCGGGGCTACACGCCCCGCTGGATCGAGGCGCGCACCGCCGCCACCGTGGCCGCCCGCCAGGGGGACCCCGAGCCGCTGCGGGACTTCGTCGCCACCGCCCTCACCGACGACCAGCACGGTGAGCTCGCCAACCTCGGCTACTGGGCGTACTGGCTGGGCGCCATGCCGACCGACCAGCCCGACGACAGCTTCATGCACTCTCCCGCGCCGGCCCAGTGGAATCCTCTGGCGCTCTTCCGCGGCCTGGTCGGCTCGCTCCACGACGCGCCCGGCACCGTGGACCTCTACGTCCACTCCGTCACCACCTTGATCGGCCTGCACCCCTGGCTGCCGCTGGCCGACCCCGAGACCGCGCGCACCTTCGACGTACGCGCCACCCAGCTGCTCGACGGCCGGCTCGTCTCCGCGACGTCCCGACACGACCTGGAGTCGGTCCACTACCGTCTCCAGGAGACAAACTGACGAGTCAACAGGAGGCCACCGGTGAGCGAACACCCCCGTGTCGATGACGAAGCCGCCGGCACCGCCGCCCTGATCTTCGAGGACGGCACCCTTCGCGACCTGCCGCGTACCGGCTGGCGCTACGACGGCATCAGCCACGCCGAGACGGTCGCCGAGCACAGCCACCGCACCGCCTTCATCGGGATCCTGCTGGCCGCGATGGAAGGCGCCGACCCCGCCCGGACGACCATGCTGTGCGTCCTCCACGACTTCCACGAGGCACGCATCGGGGACCTCACTCCGATCAGCCGACGCTACGTCACCGCGGCCGACCCGCTTGAGGTGACGGCCGATCAGGTGTCCGAGGCCCATCCCGCCGTCCAGGCCGCCCTCCTCGGCGCCGTCACCGAGTTCGAGGCCGACGAGACCCTGGAGGCCCGGTGCGCCCACGACGCGGACAAGCTGGACTGCCTGATCCGGGCCCGGGAGTACCAGGTCGTCGGGTTCCCGACCCAGGGCAAGATCGAGAGGTGCCGGGCCGCGCTGAGGACCAACTCCGCGCAGCGTCTGGCGGACGTCGCGGTGACGATGGACCTGGCCCAGTGGCAGAGCGGCCTTCGCCGGGCCGCCGCGCTGAGCTGAGCCCACGGGCCGGTGCCGGAAGGTCCCGCATTTCCCAGCCGGGCCGAGACCGCCAGCATAGGCGGGACAGGTGGTCATGGCGTCCTCACGAGGTCGTAACTGGGCTGTCAGCCCCGACACTTGGCACCGTCCGGTACGGGGTTCCAGTGCCCGGGTGGGTGCGACTAGCCAACTCGATCGCGTCAGCGCGCGGGAGGGCCACAAGGGGGGTCCATAGACCACGGAATCGACCCCCATGCACCCTTCGCGTGCCCTAGGCTCGTACACCCCGTCAACACGAGGGCACAGTGCGTGATCATCCGAAGGGGTATGCACGTGGCGAAGTCGCAGGGCCGGGACAAGACACCGAACGTCGCCCTGAGCCGGCTCGTCGCAGAGTCCGGTGCGAGCAGGAAGTCGCTGGCGCTCAGGCTCAGAAATCTCTGTGAGCAGGCCGGATACGAGCGCAAGTACACCCACGCCAGTTGGTCGAACTGGATGACGAAGGGGATGATCCCCGACCCTCCGGCTCCGGAACTGATCACCCGCCTCCTCAGCGAGCGGCTCGGCCGGCGCATCACGCTGGCCGACATCGGCATGGCGGCACCCAGCACGGCGCATGCTGATACCGGGTTGGCCTTCCCTCGGGATCGCGGCCAGGCCGTGACCGCCGCTGCCGAGTTCTGGAGCACCGTGGACCGCCGCACAGTCATCGCCGGCGCAGCAGCGTTCGGCATCACCCACTTCACCACGCCGACGGCCCGCTGGCTCATCAACCCCGCAGACCCGGTCGAGACAACGCTCGGCGGGCGACGGGTCGGCCAAGCCGACATCGACGAACTGCGCGAGACCGCGGAGGAGGCGCGGCGGTGGGACGCCCGCTACGGCGGCGGCAACTGGAAGCTCTCCTCCGTCAACGCGTGCCTGGCCCAACGGGCGTCCCCGCTGCTCAGCGGCACCTACAGCGAGCCGATCGGCCGTCAGCTCTTCGCCGTCACGGCCGAGCTGGCCCGGCTGGCGGGCTGGAGTGCCTTCGACATAGGGCAGCACGGCCTGGCGCAGCGGCACTTCATCCAGGCCCTTCGGATGGCCAAGGCCGGCGGCGACGCCGAGACCGGCTGCTACGTCCTGACCACCATGGCGTTGCAGGCGCTGATCCGCGGGTTCCCCAGCGAGGCCATCGACATGGCCCAGGGCGCGTACACCCACGCCAAGCACGCCGCAGCACCCCGCGTGCTGAGCTTCACCAAGCTGGCCGAGGCCCGCGCACACGGCAAAGCCGGCGACGCCGCAGCAGCCTCGCGAGCCCTGCGCGAGGCAGAGGACCTCATGTCCGCCATCCGCGACGACGGCCGGGACCCGCAGTGGCTGGAGTACTACTCGTTCCCCCGTCTCGCCTCCGACGCCACCGAGATCCACCGGGACCTCAAGCAGTCGAAGGCGGCCCTGAGCTGGAGCACGCAAGCCGACGCGATGCCGTCCGGCCAGTACACCCGGGCCACCGGCATCCGCCTGGCCGTCACAGCCAGCGCGCACCTACAGCTGGGCCGCCTGGACCAAGGCCTGGCTGTCGGCCAACGCGCACTGAGCATCCTGGGGGGCGTCGAGTCCGCCCGAGCCCAGGACTACCTGCGCAACGTCGTCACCTCGCTCCAGCCCTGGGCAAAGGAGGCAGCGGCGAGCACGTTCATCCGCCAGAGCCGGACGGTTCTCGGGCACACCGCCTGACGCACTATCACCCCCTGCCTCCGGCCGACTGGCGAATCACGAGCCGGCCGGGCAGAACCGAGAAAGGCACAACGCCATGGCCGAACGCTGGACCGAGAAGGCCCGCACCAGGTTGGGCGAGGTGATGGGAAGGACCCTGGACGAGGTCACCTTCCTGCTCCCCGACGGCACCGAGAAGAAGAAGTACTTGCTGCGCGAGCCGTCCGCGGCCGCCGTGCTCGCACTGACTCCCGACATGCAGGTCATCATCGCCACGCAGTACCGCCCCGGTCCCGACGAGATCCTCTACGAGATGCCGGGCGGATTCATCGAGGACGGAGAGGACCCCGGCGACACCGCGGCCCGTGAACTCCTGGAGGAGACCGGCTACGAGGGGACCGTCGAGTTCGCCGGATCCTGCTGGGACGACGCCCGAAGCAACGCCCGGCGCTACGCCTACGTGGCCCGTGACTGCGTGCTCGTCGCCGAGCAGAACCTGGACCCGATGGAGTTCGTCACGGTGGACCTCGTCAGCATCGAGAGGTTCAAGGAGATCGCCCGCAACGGGCTCATGACGGATGTCGAACTGGCATACCGCGCTTTGGACCACCTCGGGCTGCTCACCGCCGACAACATCGCCCCCCTCCCCCAGGGCCTGGCCGTTCCGGGACCAACCTCGTGACCCAGACCTTCGTCCCGCCGGCCATCGCGATCCGGGTCTGCGCCGCCCTCCTCTGCGGGGGCGAGGTCTGCCTGATCCACCGCCAGCGCCCTGACGGCGACCAGTACTCGCTGCCCGGCGGTCTGGTCGAACCCGCCGAGGAGGTCCCGGCCGCGCTGGCGCGCGAGCTGCAGGAGGAACTCGGCCTCGGTGTCGCCAGGCTGCCGTACCCGCCCGTCCTGCGCTGGGTCCAGGACCAGCTGACCACCCGGCCCGGCAGCGACGAGCTGTTCCGCCGGCTCCACCTCGTCCACGTGCTGCCCGTGCCCACGCACGTCCGCAGCACCGTCGCAGCCATCGAGCGGGACGCCTCGGACGCCACCCGGGTGCTCTGGCTGCCGCTGCCCGAAGCGGCCGACCTGCACCTCTACCCGGCCGTCGGCGACGTCCTCGACCAGCTCCGGGCCCCGGGCGCGCCGACGGGGCCCGCCCAGCTCCCCGCAATCACCGACCGCACCTACAGCTGGCGCTGACCTCACCCTGACAGTGCTATCGCGCCGGGATCGGCCCCGCCCCGCGAGACTACGGCTGACGGCCCCCGGCACCGCCAGGAGCCCGCCGGTCGCAGTGGCCAGGCCGACGCATTCTCACTGGCGGTAAACGGCGAGAGAGCGCTAGAAAGGGACGGTTCGCAGTCAGATTCCGAGCACTTCAGGGTGATTCACCAGTGCACATGTTCATCACGATGGGCGGCGCCACCGTCGCAGTCTTTGGGGCCTATGTGCTGCTCTGCGGACTGTTGCGGCAGGAAGTCGTCCGGGCGGCGCAAGGTCTGGCGGTGGCAGCACTTGGAGCGGGCTTCTACTTCGGTCTACTGGAGCCGATCCTCAATCAGTTGCTGAAGCCAGTGCTCGGATAGCGAGAGTCTTCGGCTCGACGAAGCGAACACGGCCCCCTGGGCATCCTGCGGTGCGAGGCTGTGATCCTGCGAGCCGCCTACGTCCTCGCCACCCGTGGTACCTATTCGAAAAGTGCTGCTCACCGCGGGGCTACGGCCGGCGGCCTTCCAGAACGGCCAAGAGCTCGGCGCTGTGGTGGCGGGGTCGCTGGATTCGCGCAGCATCCGATCCATCAGCTTGCCCGCCTGCTCTCGGTCTCCCCTGTCCACTGCGGCGATGACCTGGAGCATCATCGCCAGGACGAACGAAGCATCATCGTCCATGCGGTGTGGTTCTTCCGCCACCTGCCAGCTCCCTACTTCCGGGTCGCCGGGGCGAGCGGGACGACGTACCCGCGCAGGACGTGGGCGGCGCCCATGGTGGCGCCGAAGCTGACCACCGGCGACAGGCCCAGAGCGACCGTCTGCGCGGTTCCGGTCAGCACCGCGTGTGCGCCCGCGATCAGCCCGAGGCACAGCGCGACACCGCCGACGAGCATCGCCGCGAGGCGCGCGCCGACGGGGATCCAAGCGGGACCCGGCACGTGCAGGACGTCCGCGGCGTGGGCCAGATGGCCGGCCATGTCCGCGGTGGGAACGCCGCACTGGCAGACCAGGGTGGTGCGCGTCTCCCCAACGGCGACTGACGCCACCCAGTCCACCTCGTGACGCGGGCCGTGCCGGCCGTCGTCCATCCTGCGCCTGCTCACTCGTGACCCGCCTTCGTCGCTGCACCGCTTCGTCAACCCTAGTGGCGACGCTGGACCTTCGCGGCGCCCTGACTCAGATCGACTGTGCGGACTCAACTCCCCGCGATGCGTGGCCTTCGGCGAGCCCTGACGGGCAGACCGCGATCTGCGGGCGTCACTGCGACGCTGCCCTGCCGGATCGCGCCTCGGAGGGCCGCTGCTGGGGGCACAGCGCGACTCGATGTCCACCCGTTCGGGCGAGTCTCTACGCGCGCACAGAAAAGGGGTATTGCACCAACTTGCCCACTTTCACTGCTACTTGACATAGATTCAGGTGATACGTCACGGTTTGTTCGGTCCCTTCGAGAACGAGGACGTGAGTCATGACCACAACAGCTGCACCCGGCACTCCCGACCCCAGCACCGCGACCCGGGCTGACTACGGGCCGATCCAGGCGGCCGAGGCGACCGGCATCGGCCGGTACCTGTTCGAGCTGGGGCGCGACGCCGGTGTGATCCCCGGCCCCGACACCCCGTCGGGCCGCTGGTCGGCTGCCGTAGTCGAACAGCTCCGGGCTGACCTGCCCGAGCTCATGCCGCGCCTGGACGACCTGAGGGCGCTCGGCGCCGTGCGGATCGCGGAGGCGCTCACCAAGGCCACGGGGATCGAGGGCGTTCGGGTCTCCGACGTCGAGGAACTCGCCGAGCGTGAACTGCTGCGTCGGATGGGCGAGTTCAACGACCGCCCGATGTACTCCGCGCGTGACGCCGAGACCTTCACGGCCGCGGAGGCCTTGAACGAGATCGTCGCCGAGCGCCTGGCCTGGTTCGAGGCCTCGCTCGGCGTCCGGGCGGCGGCCGAGCGGTGCAGGTGGCGCAAGGAGGAGTTCACCTGGGCAGCCGAGCAGCGGGGCAAGCCCGCCGGGCGGTTCCGTCGCTGGGCCACCGACGATGTCGAGGCCCTCGCAACCGACGGGGTGCTCAGGGAAGAGGTCGAGGGCCGCCGACTGCTCGCCGGCCAGGAGGCCGCCGATCTCCTCGACATCACCTACCAGCGCGACTTCCCCTACCTGGAGGCCGCAGGGTGGCTGGAGCCGGCCAGCACCCACTTCAAGCAGGTGGGCCGAGTCCGATACGTCGGCGTCAAGCTGTACCGGACCGCGGACCTCTGGGCGGTGCGGGACATGCCCGGCATCGACTGGGAGGCCGTGCGAGCAGTACCGAAGGGGAGCACCTCCGCGCTGCGGCAGTACGCGATGTCGGCCACGAAGCGCGCCGACCTCGTCCGCAAGCTCGCCGGCATCCTCGCTGACCGCCACCAGGCAGTGGTCCACCTGCTCTACGACAACGCCGACGACGACTGGTCCGCAGCCTGGAACCACCCCGAGCAGCTGAAGCTGACCCGCGCGCTGCTCACGGAGGCTGCTGGGGGACGACTCGGCCCTGGTGAAGGTCGTGGAAGGGATCGACCTGCGGAGCAAGCGCCTGCAGACCGTCCTGACCGCCCGGCGCTGGTCCGCCAAGGGCGTGGCGGCAGTGATCGACACCGAAACGACGGACCTTTTCGGACGCGTGTGCGAGGTGGCTGCCATCGACGCGCACACCGGGCGGGTCTTGATCGACACGCTCGTGAACCCGGAGGTCCCGAACCGCGCCACGCACATTCACGGCATTACGGACGCGATGGTTGCCGACGCCCCGACCTGGGAGGAGGTGTTGCCGAAGCTGCGACGGGGGCTGGCCGGGCGGACCCTGCTGGCGTACAACTCGGAGTACGACCGGTCGGTGATCGCGAGCCACACCGAGTCGATCGGCCGTAGCCCCGGGCGCCTGGCCGATGCGGAGAACTGGTGGTGCCTGATGGAGGCACGCTCGGCCTGGGGCCGGCACCGGCGTTACCACCTCGGCGGCGGGCACCGAGCTCTGGGCGACTGCGAGGCCGCGAAGGACATCCTGGCCTGGGTCGCCGAGGGCCGCGGCGTCATCACCGTGGAGCCGCAGAGCAGCAGCCCCGCGACCTGAGGTGCGTGGTCAGCTCGGTCGGCACGAACGGGGCTGGGGCCCTGCGAGAGTTCGGAGGGCCCCAGCCACCGCTGCTCTGTGGGCTACCACGTCAGCGCAGCTTCGCCACGAGCTGGTCGGGGTGGGCGACGAGGTCGAGCAGGTAGAGGAACGCGAGTCCGGAAAGGCCCCGCGGCAGCACGCCGTCGTGGGAGAGCAGCAACGCCTTCTCCCACGCCTCCACGTTGAGGAAGGAGTGGGCGCTGCGCCGCTTCCGGTGGCCGGCTTGCTCGGCCGTGGCGTGGCCGGCGGATCGCTGGGCGGCTGCCCTGGGGCCGCGGCCGACGCCGTGGTGTCGCGGTCCATCATCGTGGTGCTCCTGGGAGGCGAGGTTCGGCGGGGCCAGCCGCGGGCTATTGGGGCGATGTCAGGCTGCGGGCGGGAGCCCGATCTCGGTGAGCAGTCGGGTCTGCTCTTCGGTGTGCTTGCCGGCGCTGGCTTGGGCGAGTTGGCGGCGCTGCCACTTGCCGGGGGCAAAGGTGGGGTCCTCGCCGAGTCCGGGACGGTTGACAGGCCCGGTGAGGGTCCCGCCGGCGGCGAGGTAGGTCTGGTACCTGCGGTAGGAGCGGTTCCAGTCCGGGTCAAGGCGCCACAGCGGGTCGAGCCGGTCGAGCCGGGCCTGCTGCTCGGCGGTGAGGTCGGGGTTCTTGCGCTGGCGGCGCATCCATTCGCCGGCGCGGTAGTCCTCGATCACGGCGCTGACGGGGATCGCCAGGTCGCCGTGGCGGTGGTGGTGGGCCGCCGCGTAGGCGAATCCGCGGTCCCAGCTGTGCGCGTGCTTGCTCCAGATCATGCCGATCCGGTCGAGCTCGTTCTTGCGGGCGGGGTGGAGGAGACCGGCGTGGTGGAGGTAGCGCTGCTGGTCGAGCCAGGAGACCAGCTCGCCCTCGCGCGGGTCCAGGTGTCCGTGCTCGCTGTAGAAGGCGGCTGCCAGCTCGAAGAGGCGTTGCCACTCGGCGGTGCGCGGGCTGAAGGCGCGCAGTTTCAGGGTCCGCAGGATGGCTGCGGCGTTGGCGGTGGCGCTCACCTGGAGCCACTCCACTGGTGCTTCCTCGCCGAAGGCCTCGACTGCCTGCCCCTGGCCTTCCGTGCCGCCGGCGCCTTCGGCGTGCGCCTTGGGCTGGCTCCGGTTGGTCCGCAGCTCGGTGATGCGTCCGACGAGTCGGGCGTCGTGGGCGGCCAGCGCGCGCAGGACGCGCCAGATGGTGCGGAAGGCACTGGCGTCGATCGCTCCGTCGGCCTCGGCGCGCACGCCGGGGCCGGCGTCCTTGACCTCTGCGGGGTCGGCCGCGCTGACGTCGTCGCCGATCTCCGGGGTCGGCAGGTAGACGGGGATGATGATCCAGGCGACCTTGCCCTGTTGGTAGGCCTGCCGGAGGGCGCGGCCGATCGCCTGGACGATGTCGATCACGGAGCTCTTGGGGTCCGCGAACACCACCGCGTCCACGGCCGGCAAGTCGATACCCTCGGCCAGCAAACGACTGTTCGACAGGATGGCGTACAAGAGCCCGCTGGTGCTGGTGGTCTTCTTGAACTCGGCGAACCTGGCGCGCCGGTCCTTCAGCCGGTCGGTGCCGGCTACCGCCCTGGCCCAGACGTGCTCGGGCCGCTCGGCATCCGGCAGCAGGGAGGCTGCCTCCGGAAGGGTCTCGGCGAACCGGCGGGCGGCCGGCACTCGGGAGTGGAAGGTGAGCACCCTGCGCAGGTCGAGGTCTTCGATCGCCCGCAGCACTGCGACCTGGAGGGCGAGCCGCAGCAGGTCCTCGTTGGTGCACTGGGACTTGAGGTCGGCGATCGCGGGCAGGTTGAGCAGCTCGCGCAGGTCCTCGTCGGTGATGACGGGGGCGAGCACGCGGTAGTCGGCGAGGAACTCGTGTTCGATGCCCTGACCGAGCGTCCACTCGTAGACGATCTTGCCGAAGATCCGCTCGTCGTCCATCGAGCAGAGCTCGGGGAGCGCGCCGTCGAGGAGGGTGTCCAGGCTGTCGGAGGCCTTGGTGTCGTCGGCGATCCGCGGGGTGGCGGTCATGTAGAGCCGGCGCCGAGCCGGGACCTGGGCGTCGGTGTGGATGGCGGCCCACGCCTTCGCCGACGCGCCAGCGGTGCGGTGCGCCTCGTCGATGATCACGAGGTCGAAGGCCGGCATGCCGCAGAGCTGGTGGGCCTGGACGATCCGCTCCAGCGAGGCGTAGGTCGCGTACAGGGTGACCGGCTCGCCCGGCCGGGCGGAGGCGACCAGGTCGGCGATCTCGGCGGCGTCGGTAGTGACGTGCGCGTCCAGCCGACCACCGGCCTCGGCCTGCTCCAGGGCCTCTTCATTCGAGCAGGCGGCGATCGACAGACCTCGTCGGCCGCCCTTGAGCGACCACGCGGCGGCGGTCTGCTCCAGCAGCTCGATCGTGGGAACCAGGACCAGCACCGCCGACTTCGCGGCCAGACGCCAGGCGCAGCGGGCGGCGATCAGCGTCTTGCCGGATCCGGTCGCGGCGACGATCGTGGCGCGGCCACCGTCGCACAGTGCCTTCACCGCTGCTGCGACGGCTTCCTTCTGGAACCAGTGCAGGGGCACCGTGGCGGGCGGCTGGTCCGGCACTGGGGCGGCGGCCGCCGTCGGGACGGCGGCCGGTGCGGTGGCGGTGTCCACTGCGGGGCTTCTCCTTGGTCTGTCGTGCGGGGAACGGGTTGCGGGGCGGTCTGGTCCTGTGTCGCAGCTGCGGAGACTCTCCCGCGTTGCCCGACTCAGCCGTTGTTGATGACGACCTCGCTCGTCCAGGTCCGGGTGCGCGGGATCCAGGTGCGGATCTCCAGGTAGACGATCTCCGCATCGTCCTCGGCGCGGCCGGTCTCCTGCAGCCACATCAGGACGGCGTGGACGACGTCGCCGTGCGCTGAGGCGACGCGCGCGGACCACTCGCGGGCGCTGAATCCGCCGGTGGCGGAAGAGCCGTAGGTGCGCTCCTCGGTGCCGTCCGAGCGGGGCACCACGCCGCGCCGCAGGCCTGCCGAGTCCCGTTCGGATCCGGCAGGCAGTTTGTAGTGCTGCTTGCGCATGCGGACGGTGATCGCGATCCGCCCGTCGGCCTCCGCGGCCGCGTGGACGACCTGCGCGAGGTGCGGCGCGCCGGAGCGGATCGCCTGGGCTCCGGCCCGGCCGGTCATCGACCCGCCGGCCTCGCCGATGATGTCCTTGCCCCGGACTCGGGCCTTCTTCCCGGTCTTGGTCCGGCGGGGGGTCACGTTCTCCTGGGCGATGCCCCGCAGGGCCTCAGCGTCCCGCTCTCCGCCGCGCACGGCGCGGGCTACCTGGCGCAGTGCCTGGACGAATGCCGCGCCTTTGCCCTTGGTGAGTGCCTGACGCTGTCGGGGATCTTGGAGAAGGTCGGGTTCGCATGCCCGATTGGGCACGGCAAGGGTCACCCGACCTGCCCGGGCGCCGAGGTAGGAATGGCGCAGGTGTTCGACGAACGGTCAGTACCTGCCGGCTCGACCTCCACCCGGCCGTGATCATCCTGGGCGAGCCGGCGGACGCACAGCAGACGGCGCCCGCCGCGGAAGCACCGGGCAGTGGTAGGAGAGCGGTTCGGGGGCGAAGCCGGCTGCCGTGGCTTCGCCCCCGAACCCCAGGTCACGGACGGGCGGTCACGAGACCCAGGCGAACCTCAGCCGCAGTCAGGGGTCAGGGAGCCGACCCGGCGGCCGTCGAGCTCGTGGAAGCCGTAGTTGTCGGTCTCCTGCTCTTGGCCCCGGAAGTCCGGCAGGTCGTTGAGGCGGACGATGCAGCCGAAGTCGTCGGGGAGGGGTCGAAGGCGGAGCGGGGGTGGATGGGGGGCTCGATGTCGTCGAGCTCCCGGAGATGGAATCCGTCCTTCGTGATGTGGGCGTCTTCGGCGAGGAGGAGCCTGCCGGTCCCGTGCGGGCCTTCGAAGAGGCAGAAGTAGCCCTTCGGGCACGCAGTGGCGCGGGTGTCCGCGAAGGTCGCGGGGGTGGCGGCGGCCGAGAGGCCGAGGGCGGCCAGGGCGACGGCAGCGAGACGAGCGGCGCGGCGACGCATGGGACTCCGTTCATCGGGGGGACGCCGACATTCGAGTAGCCGACGGCGACAGGCACTAACTGATCGTTTCAGAATGACTTTCGAAGGCGCCGGAGGCAGATGATGCTGCAGGCGAAGTCGAGTAGTCCCTGGTGTAGATCGGCTCGACGCTCGTAACGGGTGCGGAGGCGCTTGAACTGGTGGAGCCAGGCGAAGGCGCGCTCTACGACCCAGCGCACCTTGCCGAGCCCGGACCCGTGGGCGACGCCGCGTCGGGCGATCATCGGCTTGATGCCGCGCTTCCACAGCAGGCGGCGGTGCTTCTCGAAGTCGTAGCCCCGGTCGGCGAACAGCCGCCGGGGCCTTCGCCTTGGGCGTCCCCGCAGCCCTCGGATCGGCGGTATCGCGTCCAGCAGGGGCAGCAGCTGGGTGACGTCGTGGCGGTTGGCTCCGGTGAGTGTCACGGCGAGCGGGGTGCCGCAACGGTCCACGATCACATGGTGCTTGGAGCCGGGGCGGGCGCGGTCGACGGGCGAGGGGCCGACATGATCCCCCCTTTGAGGGCCCGGACGTGCGAGCCGTCCACGGCGCAGTCGTCCAGGTCCAGCAGGTCCGCGCGGCGCAGTTCGGTCAACAGTGCGATGTGCAGGCGGGGCCAGACGCCGGCCTCGGTCCAGTCCCGCAGTCGGCGCCAGGCCGTGACGCCGGAGCAGCCCACGGCCTGTGCGGGGACATCGCGCCAGGCGACACCGGTCCGCAGCACGTAGACGATCGCGGCCAGGGCCGCCCGGTCCGGGACTCGTAGCCGCCCGGGGTGGCGGTGGCGTCGTTCGGGAGCGGGCGGCAGCAGCGGAGCCACCCGCTCCCACAGGTCATCCGGAACAAGATCAACACGCACCGGAACAGCCTGCCGCCCAAGATCGTCGAGCACAAGAGTGCAGCTCAACTCATTCTGAAACGATCAGTAAGCCATATCCTTGATCCACTGGTTGAACGTCGAGACTCGGGTGAACACCGAGGGGGCCCCCTTGGGGCACCCTTGAATCCCGAACGAGGTGGCGCCGACTAGGACGCTCCTGCCGTTCGGACCGTCCAGGGTCAACGGGCCGCCCGAGTCGCCGCCGCAGGCGGATCCTCCCGGACTCTGCGCGCACAGCATGTCCGTCGGATTGACGTCGCTGCCCACTGCGCTTTGGCACTGCGAGAGGGTGATCTCGGTCGAGAACAGTTGCTTCGCCTGTTCATCGGGGATGACCGGGAGGGGGAAGGCTCGGGCCGGCTGTTGCGTGGTGGCGTCGCCCCAGCCCGAAACGATGAGCGTGGCACCCGGGCCGGGGTCCGATCCCGCGGTGGCCAACTGGACGGGCTGTGCGTTGGCGTCCAGGACCATGGGCAGGAGGGGGTGCACCACGGCGATGTCGGCGTCGTGTGTGGCCGGGTCGTAGTCCGGGTGGATCACCCGGGTGCCGATCAAGGCGATGTGCCCGCCCTCGTGGTCGTCGTGGGAGCCGTAGCGGAAGGCGAGGGTCAGCCCGTGCTCGCCATCCACACAGGCCGCCGAGGTCAGGACCGCCGTCGCGCTGATGATCGAGCCTTCACAGGCCAACGACCCGTCAGGGTGGAGGAACGCGACCTCCTCCAGGTCCTGGCCTGGCCCGGCGGGTGTACCACCGGTCAGCGCCTGCGCCTGCGGGCCCGCCAGTAGGCCAACCGTGACCGCGACAGCGGTAGCAAGACCCGTCCGGCGCGCACCCGAACGAAACGACATGACTCACTCCCTCGTGCTCGTGAAAGCAGCGCCCTGCTGCACCGATGCCATGCAACCAACCACCGCCCCCACCTGCCCCCCGACACACGCCATCCGAGCGAGAACCACGCCGACCGGAACGAAGACCAGAACCAGGCACCGAACGCCCGACCCCGGGCCGGGCGCGCACTGTCGTGACGGGGGCGGGCCGCTTTCCGGCACAGGCCGGCCGGTCAGCGGGGTGCTTCGGCTTCCTGGCCGGCCTCGGCTTCAGGGGTGAACGAACCTTGAGCCGCTGTGGAGACTCGGGGTTCGTTCACCCTCTCGGTGTGTAGGTCAGCCGGTGGGGTGGGTGGCGACGCGCCAGGAGCGCGGCCGGGCGATGCCGCGCTGGTCGAGGTAGTCCTGCAGGGCGGTCGGTGTCCGTGGCCGGCGCTCTGGAGCGGCTGGCAGGTGGGCGCCGATGCGTTCGAGGTTGACGGCGATGGCCGTCAGGACGTGCTGGACGTGGGCCTTGTCCGCGCTGCGGTAGCGGCACTGGCGCATGCCGTGGCCGTTGACGAACTCGCTGATGGTGCTCTCGATGCCGGCCCGCAGGCAGTAGCGCGAGAGCCACTCCTGGGTCTGCTGCTCGGCCCGGGACTCGGACTGGATGTTGTAGAGCTCGCGCGGCAGGAAGGTCACCGTGCGGGCGTCGGTGCGGGTGCAGGACGACTTCAACGGGCACGGGCGGCAGTCGGCGACGGAGAAGCTGGCCGTGACGTACGGGGCGAGGGACGGGGGCGTTGTCCACCAGCCGCTCGTCTTCCCCGAGGGGCAGGTGACCTGCTTGGCGTCCCAGTCGATGACGAAGGCGTCGCGGTGGAAGACGTTGCCCTTGCGGGACTTTCGGGTGCTGGTGGCCCTGATCGGCCCGACCAGGCCGACGCCGTACTCGCGGGCGGCGCGCTGCTTGGAGACGACGGAGGTATCCGCCGTCCACGTAGTGTTCGAGCGGCAGCAGTTCGCGCTGGTCGAGCCGGTCGAGGACTACCGGCAGGGTCTTGCTGTCGTGGGTCGCGGCGTTCGTGGTGGTCACGTCGGTGATCACGTTCACGGCGCCTTCGTCACAGGTCTCGGTGACGTGGGCCAGGAAGCCCTTCCACCGGGTGTCGCCGCGGCGCGCGAACCGGGCCGTCAGGTCGTAGGGCGAGACGATCGCGGTGGCGGAGGGCGGCAGGCCGGCGGTGTCTGTCTCGCGCCAGCGCAGCTTCTCCTGGGCGTCGAGCCAGTAGTTCTGCAGGAAGATCTGCCGCAGGGCCTGGACCTGTTCGCCGTCGCGGAGCGCGGGCAGGTAGCGCAGGAGCAGGTGCGCGTCGTCGCCGGTCTCCTTGATCCGGCCCTTGGGCCGGGAGGGGTTCTTGCCCAGCCGGGCCGAGCGGCCGTAGCGCCGGCCCCACTCCTCGGTGACCAGGCCGGCCAGCTCGTGCGGGGCACGGCGGGCAAGTTCCTCCAGCGCGGCGCGCATCGCCTCGGTGACCAGCTCCAGCCGGGTCAGGTCGCGCACGGAGGCCAGGACGTGGGTGGAGTCGGTGCGCTGCCGGCCGCGCTCGCGGACCAGGCCGACCGCCTTGATCTTCTCGAGCGCGAGGCCGAGCAGCTTGTCGGCACGGCCATCTTCGGCCAGGCGCTCGCGGAAGTCCGCCAGCATCCGGCACCGCACCGACTCCGCGGCCTGCCGGTCGGACAGCTCCAGCAGGAACTGCAGAACCGACACAGTGGCCAGCTGAGCCGGCGACAGGCCGGGCCGCCCGTCCTGCGGGTACCACTCGGCGAAGTCCTCGTCGCTCCACAGCCCTTCGAGGTGATCGCGGATCGCCATCGCTGTGGTGCCGCGCGGGTTGCTCGCGCGGGCCACCCGCATGGTCAGCTCCGGAATCACCAGGCCGGAACGGGAGCGAACACACATCTCGATCCTCCGAGGTCGCGGGGCCCAACCGTCCCACTACGAGCCGCTGCCGAAGGGTGGGTTCCCGCTGGTCAGCCCACGAACGAGTGAATCGCACGATCCCATCAACCCCACCCACCACTTCAGCCACGATCGCCACGAACGATCCGTTCGCCGAACGGTCACACCCCTCGGGCTCCGCCCCAACCACTCCACCAGGACCACCTGACAAGCCTCTGACGTGGAGAAACGCGCCGAGGTCAAAGCAATCTGATCACCTCCAGGAGGCCCGATTTCCAAGATCCCCGACAGCGTCAGGTACTGATGAACCACCAGAGCACCACCCTCCCCTCGCCAGGAGCAAACCTGGACCAGGCGCCCGGTACTGACGGGCAGGCGCTGCGCCCCGGCCGGGATGTCAGCGGCCAAGATCACCTCCCGGGGATAGCCACAGATTCCCCACTGGCGGTCCGCATAGGCGGCCAGTTACGCTCCCCAGAGCCGGATGCCCAGCTACGGATTGTGAACACCCTCGGCGGGGCGAATGCCATCGAGATGCGGAGCCGGTCACTGGCCGGGGCGTTCAGCTCCTACCGCTTGGGAGAGGCCTTGGTGCCGCTCCAGTCCGCGGCGACGCTGATCGTCTTGGTCTGGGAGAGGCCGACGGTCTGCGCGGCCTCCTGGATGTCGCTGGGCTCGATGTAGCCGTCCCGGCCGGTCTTGGGGGTGAGGAGCCAGATCGCGCCGCCCTCGTTGAGGCCCCCGATCGCGTCCACCAGAGCGTCGGTGAGGTCGCCATCTTCGTCCCTGAACCACAGGAGAACAACGTCGGCCACGTCGTCGTGGTCCTCATCGACCAGGGTGTGGCCGATGACCGCCTCAATGCCCTCGCGCAGGTCATTGTCGACGTCCTCGTCGTGTCCCAACTCCTGGACGACTTGGCCGGGCTCGAAGCCGAGCCGGGCTGCCGGATTAGTCCGTTCTTCCGCCTGGTCTGTGCTCGCCGACACCACAGTCTCCTTCCGGACAGGGTGCGCCCCTCACGCACCACCACCCGCTAGCCAAGCAGGATCTCCGGATTCCTGTCGCGACAACCTGCAATCTCTACTCCGTCCGGCTCAGTCCGTGGTCGTCGCGCCGACTGTCTTGCGCGAGCAGCACTCCTGGCCGGCCATCGGATGTACTGGAAACCGAGACCGGCAGTGGTGACCCAGCGCAGCTTCGAGCACAGCCAGATGACTCCCCGCCAGGTGGCTGTACCCGGGAAATCCGAACTGGCCACCGACACCGGGACGGGCGGGCCGCTCGGCTGACGGTGCGCCCGCTCGACTTCCGCACGGCCTGCCGCTTCATCGACCCTCACCACCGCCATCACCGCGCCCCGCGGGGGCACCGCTTCAGCCTGGGGCTGACGCTGGAGTGCGGCCTGCTCGTCGCGGTCGCCATCGCCGGGCGCCCCGTGGCCCGGGCACTGGACGACGAGCTGACCATCGAGGTGACCCGACTGGCCGGCGACGGCACGCCCAACGCCTGCTCAGCTCTGTACGGGGCGGTGTGGCGCACCGCCCGCGCCGCCGGCTTCCGCCGCGCCATCACCTACACCCAGGACCCCGAGCCTTGCACAAGCCTTCGCGCGGCCGGCTGGCACCTGGCCGCTGTACGGCGGGCCCGGGCGGGCTGGGACACCCCATCCCGCCCACGCCAGCGCCCTACGCTGGAGCGCATCGGCCGCCGGCGGTGGGAGACCACCACCGGGGATGCCAGCCGCTTGCCCGCGCTGCTGCGAAGTTGCGCCGCGCGCCAGCGACGGTCACGCGCTCCAGCAGTCCCTCTTCCCGACTGGGCTGTGCTGAGGCAAGCGCTCTGCCGAAGAACGAGGCGGGTCGCACAACGGCGGCCGCCCACCATGAGGTGGACCCCCTGTCGAGACAGCAGGCTGGCGCGGCCGCCGGTCGCGGCATCACGGGCGCCGCACCCGTGCGGCGGACCAGGTGGCCCGCCGCCCCTCGAACCAACCTCAGGAGGTCGGCTACGACTCCAGGATAGCGAGAGCCTCGCAGGGTCCTGACCGATTCCTCTGCGAGTGTCCGGATGTAGTCGACGTGCTGCGCCCGCTGCTACGAACGCCACGCCCACCCTCACACCGCGGCCGGAATGCCATCAAGGCAGTTGCTGGTCAGCCCCTGAACCGCGCTGTCCGCTGAACCGCCTCGCTCCTGAGCACCTTCACGTTGCCGCTGCACTGCTGTTTGGTGATGCGACGGGTCATCATCGGCGATCGTGGCCCCGTGGAGGAGGCTTGCGAACGCTGTCGCCCGCGCTGCGGGCGCACGGCTGTGCCGGGACACGATAGATGGAACCAGCGTGGTGTGGTGACCTGGCGGTTTCGACCCTGCGGGACACGCTTGTTGGAACCATCTGGTCACGCTTCTTGCAACCTGCGGCGGTCTGTTCGGC
>NZ_JBNQTI010000029.1:0-64726 GCF_050325825.1 Kitasatospora sp. LaBMicrA B282 | reverse complement strand
GGCGCGGCTGCGCCGCGCACTGTGGCGGGCGGTCCGCGGCGCAGGTCCGCGCGCCGATCGGACCGCCCGGCACCGCCGCTGAGCAGGGCTCGACACCCGCACCGTCCGCCGTCCGGCCGGCGCTCGACCGGCTGCCTAGTTGGGCTCCACTGCCGGTCGAGCCACCTTTGCGAGGCTGCCGTCCTGGACCCGGTCATGTCCGCGGCCGGTCACGCCGCGTTCCCGGTCTGTTACGCGCCCCGAACCCGATGCACATTTGAGGAGTTACGCAATGGCTGCCCCCGACTCAACCACGAGCCGGTCAGGACCTGGGGCGGGCTTCAGCCCCGGGGCCATCCTGGCTTTCGTCTCCATGGGCCAGTTCATGGTCTTCACCGACGTGTCGATCGTGAACCTCGCGCTGCCGTCGATCCAGCACGGCCTGGGCATGTCCGACGTGAGTCTGAACTACATCGTCACCGCCTACGCGACGGTCCTCGGTGGCTTCCTGCTGCTGGGCGGCCGGCTCGGTGACCGCTACGGTCGCCGGCGGATCCTGCAGATCGGCTTCGCCCTGTTCGCGGTGGCGTCGCTGACCTCGGGTCTGGCCGACAGCGGCTCGGTGCTGATCACCGCCCGTGCCTTCCAGGGCCTGGGCGCCTCGATGATCACACCGTCCGCGCTGGCGATCCTGACGAACACCTTCCCCGAGGGGCCCGAGCGCAACAAGGCGCTCGGTGTGTGGGGTTCGCTCTCCGGTATCGCCTCGATCGTCGGCGTCATCGCCGGTGGTGTCTTCTCGGACACCATCGGGTGGTCCTGGATCTTCTACATCAACGTCCCGATCGGCCTGGTCGCCGCGGTGCTGGCGTTCAAGGTGCTGCCGGAGTCGAAGAACGAGGCCCAGCGCGGCTCCTTCGACACCTGGGGCACCGCGACCCTCACCGGCGCCCTGCTGCTGCTGATCTTCACCCTGGGTGAGTCCACCCGGGTCGGCTGGGCCACCGGCCGCACCATCGGCTCGCTGGCCGGCGTCGCCGTCCTGCTGGCCGCGTTCCTGGTGATCGAGTCCAAGGTCGAGGCGCCGATGATGCCGCTGCGCATCTTCAAGCTGAAGACCATGCGGATCGCCAACATGGCCGCGGTGCTGACCTTCGGCACCTTCAGCGCGCTGTTCTTCTTCGCCAGCCTGTTCATGCAGAACGTGTACGGGTACTCGCCGCTCAAGGCCGGTTTCGCCTACGTCCCGCTGGCCTTCTCGGTCGCCGCGGGTGCCGGCGTCGCCTCCGGTCTGATCGGCAAGCTGGCGGCCCGTCCGCTGGTGGTCGTCGGTCTGGCGAGCACCGTCGCCGGTCTGCTGCTGATGGTCCGGGCCCCGGTCGGCGGCAGCTACCCGGTGGACCTGCTGGCGCCGTTCGTCCTGCTCGGCCTCGGCTGCGGCATCGTCTTCGTCAGCCTGCAGGTGGCCGCGTTCGTGGGCGTCTCCGACGAGGAGGCGGGCCTGGGCGCCGGTCTGATCAACACCAGCCAGGAGGGTGGTGGCGCGCTCGGCCTGGCCGTGGTGACCACCATCGCCTACAGCGGCTTCGCCACCAAGCTGGCCCGCACCGGTGGCAAGGGTGACCTGGTCCGGCACGTGTACGCCAACGCCAACCACCACGCCTTCCTGGCGGCCGCCTGCCTCGGCACCGCGGCCCTGCTGCTGGCGGCGTTCTTCATGCCCAAGGGGAAGGCTGCGATGAGCTCCACCCCGCACGGCGGCTCGGGCGCTGCCACCACCGACGTCGAGAACCCGGCGGTCGCCGCGACGGCCGGTCAGTGAGCACCGTGCACTGAGCACTGGGCACTGAGCACCACCTGCACCACGGCGGGCCCGTCCCGCGCTCGGCCGGCCCCCCGCCGAAGGCCCCGCGCCTTCGGCGGGGGGAGGGGCGGCGCGCGGCGGGCCCGTCCGCCGTTCCCGACGAAAGGAGTCAACCGGATGTCGCAGTCGAAGCAGCAGGCCGAGACGGCCGAGCGTGCCGTGGTACCGAAGGTGACGCCCTCGGTCGAGGCGTTCCTCAACGACCCGCAGCACGTGGCCGCGGTCACCACCATCCGCCCCGACGGGACGCTGCACACCGCGCCCGTGCGGTTCACCTGGGACGCGGAGGCGGGTCTGGCCCGGGTGATGACGGTGAGCACCTCCCGCAAGGCGAAGAACCTGCTGGCCTCCCCCGACAGCCGGGTGACGGTCTGCCAGGTGCACGGCTTCACCTGGGTCACCCTGGAGGGCACCGGCCGGGTGGTGACCGAGCCGGCGCGGGTGACCGAGGGGGCCCGGCGGTACGCCCGGCGGTACTGGTCCTCGCCGCCGAACCCGGCCGGGCGGGTGGTCATAGAGATCACCGTCGACCGGGTGCTGAGCCTCAACGCCTGAGCGGCAACGCCCGGGCTCTCAACACCCGGACGCAACGGACGTGGGGGGGGGGGCCCCCCCCCCCCCCCTCCCCCCCTCCCCCCCCCCCCCCCCCCCCCCCCGGCCCCGCGCCCGCGGGTGGCGAACACCTGGTAGAAAACACGTTCCAGACTTTTCGTTATACGCCACCCCACCGGGGGTCTCCTGTCATGGAAGGCCGTTGAAACGAGGAGCTCAGATGACCCACTTCACCATCGACACCGACCCGGTCGCCCAGGGCTGGGGCGGTGACGGGTCGGCAGGCGGGTACGACCCGTACGCGTCGGGTGGGTACCACCTGTCCACCTCCGGCGGCTACGACCCTTACGCGCCGGGTGGCCATGACCCGTACGCGTCCGGCGGTCACGATCCGTACGCGTCGGGTGGCTACGATCCGTACGTGTCCGGCGGGTACGACCCGTACGCGTCGAGTGGGTACGACCCGTACGCGTCCGGTGGCCACGCCCCCTACCCTTCGGCCGGCTACGACTCGTCCATAGCCGGCGGGTCCGACGACCCGTCCATATCCGGCGGCCACCAGGCCGCCCCGGCCACCGCCGGCAGCTACGAGCTCTCCGCGCCCGGCGACCACGACCTGGCCCAGCCCACCCGCAGGGCGGGCGCCGGGTCGCACCGCAGGGCCGGCAACGGTCGGCACCGGTCCCGGCGGGTGGTGCCCGGCGCCAAGCCGCTGCTCGCCGCGGTGGCCGTGGTGGCGACCGCGACGACGGTGGTGGTCGGCGGCCGGGCCGTGCTCTCCGGCCCGCGCGAGGACCAGACGCTCTCCGCCGCGGAGCCGCCGCTGGCGACCGACGCCCTGGCGGGTACCGCGTCCGCCGCCCCGACCGGGGCGCCCGGCAGCGCGGCGGCCTCGGCCCCGCAGAGCACCGGGCCCACCCGGCTGCCCAGCGGGTCCACCAGCACCGCACCGGTGACCCGCCCCACCCCCGGCTCTCCCGGCTCGCCGTCGAGCGCCCCCACCGCGGCCGCCTCGCGGACCGCCGCCGCCCCGCAGGCCCCGGCCGGTCCGAGCGCCGCCCCGAGTTCGGCGCCCGCCGCCGCTCCGAGCCCCACCGCCAACGCGGGTTCTGCCCCCGCGCCCGCCCCCACCGCGGCCCCGAGTACCACCGCGGCCGGCAACTCCTCCGGTGCCGCCGACCTGGACGCCGCGGCGGCCCAGGTGCTGGCCGTGATCAACCAGGCGCGGGCCCAGCAGGGCCTGGCACCGCTGCAGATGCTCGCCGGCCTGCAGACCAGCGCCGACGCCCACAACCACACCATGGCCGCGGGGTGCGGTCTGGAGCACCAGTGCCCCGGCGAACCGGCCTTCGGCGCCCGGGAGAACGCGGCCGGCGTGCAGTGGGGGACGGCCGGCGAGAACATCGGCGAGGGCGGCCCGGTGGCCGCCACCACCTCGGCGATAGCCGACATGGCCGTCGGACTGACCAACAGCATGCTCGCCGAGCAGGCGCCGAACGACGGTCACCGCCGCAACATCCTCAACCCGGCGTTCCACCACATCGGCATCATGCTGCTGCGCGACTCCTCGGGCACGGTGTGGATGACCCAGGACTTCTCCGACTGACCAGCCGGAGCCCGCAGTCCGGCACCGCCCGGCCGCCGTGGTCCTGCCCGTCGCTCCTGCCGGGGCAGGACCACGGCGGTGGGCAGGACCACGTCAGCCGTGCGGGGCGGGACCCGTCAGCCCGTCAACTCCGCCAGCAGCGCCGGGTTCACCCGCTGCACGATGCCCGCCACCTGCGCCTGCTCCGCGGCCGGCCAGAGCACCCGGCGCGCGGCGGCGTACTTCGCCGCGAGGCGTGCCCGCTTCTCCTGCGGCAGCTGCGCGGCCCGCTCGGGCAGCGAGTTGTGCGCGTTGTCGGCGATCTTGACCAGGCAGGCCGGCGGATCGGCCGCGACCCGGCGGATCATCTCCTCGTACGGCACGCCCGGCCGCTTGGTCACCGCCACGACCAGCGCCACCGCCGCCTCGGGCACCCCGGCCGCGACCAGCCGCTCGGCGGTCCAGTCCGTGTCCTCGATGACATCGTGCAGCAGCCCGGCCATCTCCAGGACGTCACCGATGGGCGCGAGCCCGTGGGCGACGGCCCGCACGTGCTCGACGTACGGCACGCCGATCTTGTCGACCTGCCCGGCGTGGGCCTGCGCCGCGAGTGCGTCGACCTCTGCGACGGTCAGCGTCGTCATCATCATGCACATCCCTCCCGTTGACCTGGGGACACCGTACCGAGGGCCACCGACGAGCCGGACAGTGCTCACGCGCCCGCGTCACTCCAGCCCCCACCACCTACGCGGCCAACGGCGTACCCGCGCGCCCGCCCCGCTCCGCGACCTGCGCGGTCAGGGCGGCGATCCGGGCCGAGGCCAGGCCGTCGCCGTACGGGCTCGGGGTGGCCGCGAGCCGGGCCAGGCGGTCGGGGGCGTCGGCCAGCCAGGTGCGCGCGAGCTCGGCGAAGTCCGACCCGGGCTGCACCAGGGCGGCGAAGCCGGCGGCCACGGCTTCCGGGCGCTCGGTGGAGCGGCGCACCACCAGCAGCGGGCGGCCCAGCACCGTGCACTCCTCCTGCACGCCGCCGGAGTCGGAGACCAGCAACGCGGCGTGGCCGGCCAGGCCCAGGAAGTCGGCGTAGCCGACCGGCCCGGTGACGGCGAGGCGTGCCAGCAGCCCGTCGAGGGCGAACCGCTCGACGGCGGCGCGGGTGCGCGGGTGCATCGGGAAGAGCACCGGCGTCCCGGCCCGGGCGATCCGGTCCAGCCCGGCCAGGACGGAGCCCAGCGCTTCCGCGGTGTCGGTGTTCTCCGGGCGGTGCACGGTGGCGAGGACGTAGCCGTCCGGGCGCAGCCCGTGCGCGGCGAGCAGCGCCGTGCGGGTGGCCGCGTCCGGCAGTTGACGGCGGACCACCTCGACGACGGTGTTGCCGGTGAGGGCGATCCGCTCCTCGGCCAGCGCCTCGGCGCGCAGGTTGCCGGCGTTCTCCTCGGTGGCGGCGCAGAGCAGGTCGGCGACGTGGTCGACCATCACCCGGTTGTGCTCCTCGGGCATGGCCCGGTCGAAGCTGCGCAGTCCGGCCTCGACGTGGACCAGCGGGATCCCACGGGCGTTGGCGGCCAGCGCACCGGCCAGGGTGGCGTTGGTGTCGCCCTGGACCACGACGGCGGCGGGGCGGTCCGCGGCGAAGGCGGCGTCGAGCTGGGCCAGGGAGTGGGCGATCTGGCCGGCCCGGGGGCGGCCGCCGACGCCGGTGAGCAGTTCGGGCGCGGGCAGCTCCAGGTCGCGCAGGAAGCGCCCGGACATCGCCTCGTCCCAGTGCTGGCCGGTGTGCACCAGGCGGGTGGCGTCGCCGAGTTCGTGGATCAGCGGCGCGAGCTTGACGAGTTCGGGACGGGTGCCGAGGACGACGGCGACGCTGGCGGGGGACAGGCACGAGCTCATGAGGGAGGGTGACTCCGAGAAGGGGGAGAGGGGTTCAGGATTCGAGGGCGGTGGGGGCGCCGTGGACCACCCGCTCGGCGTTGCGCCGGGTCTTGGCCCAGCCGTTGCGGCCGAGCGCGATCCGCACCGCGGCCCGGACGGCCACCACGAACAGGTGGTACGCGTAGAGCCAGACCAGGGCGCCCCAGAGCAGCCCGGTGAGCCGGCGGCGGTCGGGGTGGACCAGCCGGCGGTAGGCGAGGCCCCAGCCCACCATCGGCAGCGTGGCGATCACCGAGGCCGTCAGCATGTACGGGCCGAAGGCGAGGTGGAACCGGGCGGTCTCCTCGGGGAAGAGCAGCAGGCCGGCCGTGGTGATCCCGAGCGAGACCGGGATCAGCAGGACGAGCAGCACGCAGACCACCGGCTGGAGGAAGGTGTACAGCACCTCGGCCTTGCCGGCCCGGCTGTAGTGCGGGGAGCGCAGGACCGGGCCGGTGTACCGCAGGCACTGCATGTTGCCCTGGGCCCAGCGGGTGCGCTGGGTGAGGAAGCGGCGCGCCGAGACCAGGCCCTCCTGGGAGACCGTGGTCTCGGTGACGTGGGTGAGCCGCCAGCCGGCGAGTCGCAGCTCCAGGCCGGACTCGTAGTCCTCCAGCAGGGCGCGCTCGGGCCACGGGCGGCCGGCCCGGCCCGGCGCGGTGGTGAGCGAGTCGAGGGCGGTGAGCCGGACGAACTGGCCGTTGCCGCCCAGGCCGACGCTGCCGGTGCGGCGGCGCAGCAGCTGCATGCCGGCGTTGTTGGCCTGGAACTCTACGTCCTGCATCCGGACGAGCGCGCGGGCCAGCGCGTTGGCGGCGCGGCCGCGGTCGGGCAGCGGGCGTTCCTCGTCGGCGTTGCGCATCCGGACGCCGATCTGGACGGCCCCGGTGTCGGGGCGGCCGAGCGCCTTGCCGTTGCAGACCTGGGCGAGGGTGCCCGGATCGAGCCGGCCGTCCGCGTCGACGACGCCGATGACCACGCGGGAGCGGTCGGTCTGCTCGGGCAGCTGGGCGGAGATCTCCCGGTAGGCGGCGTTCAGGGCGGCGCCCTTGCCGATCCGGGCGTCCGGGCGGCGCCGCTGGACCAGGTGGATCCGGGGGTCGCGGGCCGCGGCGGCGAGCACCAGCTCGTGGGTGGCGTCCTCGCTGTCGTCGTCGACGACCCACAGGTGGGCCTCGGGGGCGGTGGCGCGCAGGCCGGCCAGGGTCTGGGTGACGACGGCCTCCTCGTCGCGGCACGGGATGACCAGGTGCCACCGGAAGTCGGCCGGGTCGCCGGGCTCGGCGGGCCGGTTGTGCCGGAAGGCGTGCCGGGAGCCGGCCCAGTACACCAGGAAGCGGCCGAAGACGAGCACCAGGTAGCCGACCAGCGCCAGCGAGATCAGTCCGGCGACCCAGACGATGGTGTGCTGCCGCACCGTCAGCCAGTGGTGCAGGGCCTCGGGCATCGTGCAGCGCTCCTCAAGATCAAAGGTGACGTGACTCCTCGGGTTGCGAATCGATGCTTCATTGCGGTCAAGACTCGCAAAAGAAATAGTAAAGGATGTGGGTGTGGAGCTGGTCGGCCGGTGACGGGGCTCACCCGGCGTCATTCACCCGACGCCGCTCACCCGACGCCGCTCACCCGACGCCGCTCACCCGGCGCCGCTCAGTCGGCGTCGAGCTGGTGGTCGGCCCAGACGTAGCTCTCGGGCAGCAGGTCGGCGACGGGCGCGGCGCGGCGGCGCTCGCCGTTGCCGACGATGACCTCGAGGGTGGGGAAGTAGTCGAGCAGGGCCTGCCGGCACCGCCCGCACGGCGGCACGACACCCCGCTCGCGGTCGCCCACGGCGACCATCGTCACCAGGTCGTAGGCACCCTGGGCGGCTGCGGCGCCGATCACGACCAGCTCGGCGCAGGGTCCGCCGGTGAAGTGGTAGGCGTTCACCGCGGTGACGATCCGGCCGTCCCGGGCCCGGGCCGCGGCGGCCACGGTGTGGTTGTCACCCCGGCAGCGGGTGCGGGCCACCTGGGTCGCGGCCTCGATCAGCTCCTGGTCGACGGGGTGGCGCTGCGTGGTCATCGGTCCTGCCTTCGTCCGGTGTCGGTGACCAGATGATCTTGGCCAGCCGGACGGAAGGCGCGCAACCGGATTGCCGGCCGTCCGCCGCGCTCAGATCCCCAGCAACGCGCGGGCCACCCGGCGGCGGGCCGGGGCCAGCTCGTCGGCGATCCGCTGCCACTCGGCCCGGTCCGCAGTGACCGCGGCCGCCTGCGCGGGGCGTTCGCCGCGCAGCCGCACCCGCAGGTGGGTGGGCGGGTGGCTGGTGTCCACCGCGGTCATCTCCCGCTCGCCGATCCGGGCCCGGCGGGCCCGCTCGGCCGGCGGCACCGACTCCAGGTAGGCCGCGAGCCCGGTCCAGAACTCCTCCTCCACGGCGCCGCCGGCTGTCGGGCGGCGGACCTGCCCGGCGGAGCGCTGCTGCGCCACCCGCAGGCGGACGCTGTCGGCCAGGAAGAGCTTGTCGAGCATCCCGGCCGCCGCCGCGCTGGAGCCCACCCGGGCGGCCAGGTCGTCGGCCCGGTACTCGGCCCGCTGCCCGCTGAGCGCGGTCAGCCGGTACAGCGAGCGGTGCGCCAGCCGCACCGGCAGCGCGATCCACAGCAGCAGCCAGGTGACCAGCTCGTCGAGCAGCCGCTTGCGGGTGGTGCGCAGGCGCCGGGCGTCGCCCGGGTTGGGGCGCAGCACGTGGTACCAGGCCTCCAGGGTGCGCAGCGCGAGGTCGAGCCAGAAGCCCCGGCGCACGTCGCCGTTGCGGCCGTGGCCGAGCTCGTGCCCGAGCAGGGCGAGGCGCTCGGGGCCGGTGAGCGCGGTCCACAGCGGCAGCCCGAGGGTGAGCGAGACCCGGCGGCGCAGGCCGATCCGGGCGTACGAGGCGTTGTAGCTGTCGGTGATCCGGATCCGGTCCGGGCGGCGGACCCCCAGCTCCTCGGCCACCCGGTCGACCAGGCCGTGCAGCGCGGGTGCCTGCTCGCGGGTGAGCTCCGCGGCATCCGTCCGCCAGCGGCCCAGGCGCGGCCGCAGCAGCCAGACCAGGCCCAGCCCGACCAGCCCGACGCCCTGCAGGAAGGGGTAACCGCGCACCAGCAGCAGGACCGAGCCGGCCAGCACCGCGAGCGTCACCAGGTGCACCAGGGTCGCCAGCAGCATCGCCGCCACCCAGGCCGCGCCCCGGTCGCCGCCGGCTGCCGGGTCCTCGGCGGCCAGCGTGGCGTACAGCCGCTCGACCCGCGCCAGGTCCCGGGCCCGGCGCCGCTGCCGGAGCCTGCCCTTCGCCGGCCGGGCGCCCAGGTTCCACTCGCAGCCCGGGCACCAGTCGGTGAACCGCGGGTCGGAGTCGATCGGCGTGGCGCACCGCGGGCAGGGGCGGCTGGTGCGGTCGGTGAGGGTCCGGGTGTCTGACACGGCGCCCGATCATGCCGGATCGCCGGAAGCCCACCCGCACGGGGGTGGTCCCGAGGGGCCCGGGGGGCGTGGCCGAAGCCGACCGGTCAGACGTCCGCCGGGTGGTCCGGCACCCACCAGGGCGCCTCGCCGCCGACCTCGCGCAGCAGCAGCTCGGCCTGGTCGTCCAGCCAGGCCCGTACCCGGTCGGGGTCGCGGCCCATCCGCTCGGTCAGCACGGCCGCGGTGGTCCGCGCCGAGGCCAGCACCAGCGCCGCGTGGTCCTCCTTGCGCCGCAGGAACGCCTCGCAGCGCTCCACGACCCGCAGCGCCCGGCCGGGATCCAGCTCGCAGACGGGCACCGCGCCCGGCGCCGGACCGTCCGTGGCGATCGCGTCGATGCCGAACCACACCATCGCCATCACCACCGGCACCGCCGGCCGCGACGCCCCGGCCTCCCGGGCCTCCTCGCCGGCCGCCGCCGAGAGCTCGCCCAGCCAGGCCCTGGCCCCGTCCGCGTCGCCGTGGTGCAGCTCCATCACCAGCTCCGCCTGCCGCCCGGCCAGCGACAGCGCCACGGTCACCGCCACCGGATCCGCGTCGGCGCTGCCGTCGTCCGCGCAGGCCGCGGGCCCGGCGCCCGGCGACCCGGTGGCCGACGACGAGGTACCGGGCGACCACGTGCCCAGGAACGCCGCCGCCCGCTGCTCCCACCCCTGGTCCCGCGGCCCGTGCGCGAGCAGGCCGTCGCCCGCGATCCGCAGCAACCCGAGCGCTGCCAAGTCCGCACCGTCGCCGGCCAGCCCCGGCCACCTTCCGCTCACGGCCCACCCCCGCCTCGACCCGCACCTGCACCGGCAATCTCAGACGGTACACATACCACCACTGGCAGGGACATGGAAGAGCTGAGGGCATCCGTCACACCCCGGAGTGGGGGAGCGGCGCCGGAAACGCGACCCGGCGTACAGCCCGCCGCGCGGGCCCGCACCGGCCCCGACAGCCCTCGTTCGTTCAGCTCATCCGGATTGCGGGCCCGGTCCCGCACTTCGAGCCTGGGTCCCATGAGCTACTCACCGCCCGACCTGCCCGGACCGCTGCAGCAGCTGGCCAGGAACGCCTGGCAGGCCCTGCTGCTGATCGGGCTGAGCGCCGTGCTGCTCGGCATCCTGGCGCTGGCCTGGCCGCACGCCACGCTGGCCGTCATCGGGGTGCTGTTCGGCCTCTACCTGCTGGTCAGCGGGATCATGCAACTCGTGGCCGCGTTCGGCACCCACGTCGAGACCTCGGTGCGGGTGCTCGCCTTCATCAGCGGCGCGCTGTCGATCCTGCTCGGGGTCTTCTGCTTCCGCGGCGCGCTCGAGTCGATCCTGCTGCTGGCCATCTGGATCGGGGTCGGCTGGCTCTTCCGCGGCATCACCCTGCTGGCCGCGGCGGCCTCCGACCCGCTGATGCCGGCGCGCGGGTGGCAGCTGTTCGCCGGCGTCATCGGGATCCTGGCCGGGATCGTGGTGATGTCCTCGCCGCTGACCTCGCTCTGGGTGCTGACGCTCTTCACCGGCGTCTGGCTGCTGATCACCGGGGTGACCGAGATCGTCACCGCGCTGCGGATCCGCGAGCACCTCAAGCGGGGCCTGCCGCTGCGCGGCGTGGGCAGCGCCGACGACGCGCTGCGCCTGCAGTGACCAGGGCGTCTGCAGTGACCCAGGACGGCTGACCGGCCGGGGGTAGAAACGACGGAGGCCGGCCCCGACATGACGTCGGAGCCGGCCTCACCATGGTGCGCGAGGGGGGAGTTGAACCCCCACGCCCTTTCGGGCACTGGAACCTGAATCCAGCGCGTCTGCCTATTCCGCCACCCGCGCATCTGGTGATGAGGTAGATACTAGCGGATCTTTCCGGGTGCTCCGAACCACGGGTCGGGCAACAGTCCCGCGCGGACTCGACCGCGTCCTCGGCCTCCTTGCGCAGGGCCGGCGAGGGTCATGCGCCAGTCTTCTTTGTGTCATCTGCCAGTACGGTGGGCCGGATCGAGCGGAGCAGACTTTCCGCCACGACCGCAACCGGGCGAGCCTCCGGCATCCGGAGGGGCCGGTGCGGCCGCCTGCCGGACGAGTGCAAGAGGGGGAGCACGTGGGCGTGCAGCAGTACGACGAGATCGGCGAGGCGTTCGAGGGGTTCAAGTCCCTGCCGCTGATGCAGTACGGGGAGGTGCCGAGCTTCCTGGGCCTGGTCGGGGATGTGAGCGGGAAGTCGGTCCTCGACCTGGCGTGCGGCACCGGCTTCTACAGCCGTGAGTTCATCCGGCGCGGCGCCGCGGACGTGCTCGGCGTCGACATCTCGGTCGAGATGATCGCCGCCGCGCAGGGCATCGAGCAGCGCGACCCGCTGGGCGCGCGCTACGAGGTCGGTGACGTGGCCGAGTTGCGGCCGCTCGACCGGAGCTTCGACATCGCCCTGGGCGTGCAGTGCCTCAACTACGCCGAGGACATCGCCGGGCTGGAGCGGATGTGTCGCAACATCCACCGGAGCCTGGTGCCGGGCGGGGAGTTCTTCGTGCTCGCCCAGCGGCCGGACTACGCGTTCGACTGCGAGTCGCTGGAGAAGTACGGGTTCCGCTGCGAGCGCACCGGTGAGGAGACCGAGTTGGGCGCGCGGGTGCGGGTGACGGCCCTGCTCGACCCGCAGCCGATCAGCATTGTCGCCGGGGTCCCGCGCCGCGAGGTCTACGAGGGGTGCCTGCGGGCGGCCGGGTTCAGCGACCTGGAGTGGGTGCCGCTGCAGGTGTCCGCGGCCGGCATCAAGGAGTACGGCGAGGACTTCTGGGCGGACGTCCTCGCGCACCCGCCGCTGGTGATGCTGCGCTGCCGCGCCTGACCGGCCTGCTGGTCCTCCACCCCCGAACCCCCTTGGGCAGCGCGCCCAGGGGGGTTCGGCATGCCCGGCCCGGGTGCGCGCTCGGGTCACGGACCGCTGCGCCCCACGGCCACTCGTTCGGCCCACCGACAATCCTTCTTGCCTTGACAAATTTTTTTGTCGGTAGGACGCTGGAACGGTGCTCGATGTTGCTGTGATCGAAGAACCCGCCGCGGCCGAGGCGTCCCTGGACCCGATCCGGGCCCGGATCCTCGCCGCCCTGGCCGAGCCCGGCTCGGCCGCCATGCTGGCCACCCGCCTGGGGCTGCCCCGGCAGAAGGTCAACTACCACCTGAAGGAGCTGGAGCGGCACGCCCTCGTCGAACTCGTCGAGGAGCGGCGCAAGGGCAACGTCACCGAACGGGTCTACCGCGCCACGGCGGCCTCCTACGTGATCTCGCCCAGCGTCCTGGCCGGCGTGAGTCCGGACCCCGCCCGCGCGCCCGACCAGCTCTCCGCCCGTTGGCTGCTGGCGCTGGGCTCGCGGCTGGTGCAGGAGGTCGGGGCGCTGCTGACCGGTGGCTCGCGGGCCGGGCGGCGGGTCGCCACCTTCGGCATCGACGCGCAGGTGCGGTTCGCCTCCGCGGCCGACCGGACGGCCTTCGCCGAGGAGCTGGCCCAGGCCGTGGCGGCCCTCGTCAGCCGCTACCACGACGAGTCCGCCCCCGGGGGGCGCGACCACCGGGTGGTCGTCGGGCTGCACCAGATCCCGGCGAAACGGCCCGACACCCGCGCGGGCGGCGGTGCGGGCGCGGTAGCGGGCGCTGACACCGGCGCTGTCGCCGCGCCGCAGCAGGTCGAAGATGCGCGGCCGACCGTGACCGCGTCGGAGCAGGAGGACCCGCGATGACCCACCCGTTCGAGATCGAGCTGGAGACCGCCCTCCCGGCGAGCCCGGACCAGGTCTGGGAGGCGATCGCCACCGGACCGGGGATCGACTCCTGGTTCATGGGACGCAACGAGCTGGACCCGCGCGAGGGTGGGGTGCTCGTCATGGAGACCGGTGGGCACCGGGAGGAGGCGGTGATCACCGCCTACGAGCCCGGCAAGCGGCTGGCCATCCGCACCGCCACCGCCGAGGACGGCCGGTTCATGGCCTTCGAGTACCTGATCGAGGGGCGCGACGGCGCCGCCACCGTGTTCCGCGCCGTCCACAGCGGCCTGCTCGGCGACGACTGGGAGGACGAGTACGACGCGCTGCGCCGCGGCTGGCCCTTCCACCTCAACACGCTCCGCGAGTACCTCGCGCACTTCCCCGGGCGCACCGCGGTTCCCGTCTTCGCCGCGGCCCCCGCGCCCGGGCGGCCGGCGCCGGAGGTCCGGGCGGCATTCGCCGGCGCGCTGTCGCTGCCGCTGCCGGTCACCGTGGGCGCGCGGGCCCACGCCGAGCCGGCGGGCCTGCCCCCGCTGGACGGCGAGGTGGTCTGGGCGGACGACGAGCGGTTCGCGGTCCGCACCGCCGACGCGATCCACACCTTCCACCACGGCATGGGCATGGTGCTGATGTTCCATCACCTCTTCGGGCGGGACGTGGACCCGGCCGGCGCCGAGGCCGCCTGGCAGCGGTGGCTGACCGGGCTCCTCGCCTGAGGCGCCGATCCCCACCAGCCCCGCCAGCCCCATCAACCCGACCATTCGTACCAAGGAGTCACCGATGCGCACCCTGATCAGCACTGCCTTCGTCTCGCTCGACGGCGTCGTCGAGGCCCCCGGCGGCGAAACCGGTTACCGCAACGCCGGTTGGACCTTCAAGGAGGTCGAGTTCGTTCCCGAGGCGTTCGAGATCAAGGAACGGGAGCAACAGGAGGCCGCCGCGATCCTGCTCGGCCGGGTCAGCTACCAGGCGTTCAGCCCGGTGTGGCCGGACATGGCGGAGTTCGCGCGCTACAGCACCATGCCCAAGTACGTGGTCTCCAGCACCCTCACCGACGGCGACCTGGTCGGGAACTGGGGCGAGACCACCATCCTGCGCTCGCTCGACCAGGTCGCCGCCCTGAAGGAGACCGAGGGCGGCCCGATCATCGTCCACGGCAGCGCCACCCTGAACCGCGCCCTCTCGGACGCCGGCCTGATCGACCGCTACCACCTGCTCGTCTTCCCCCTGCTGCTCGGCGCGGGCAAGCGCCTGTTCAGTTCCGCGGACCAGGACGCCCGGAAGCTGAAGCTGGTCGAGCACGAGGCCTACCGGAACGGGGTGCAGAAGCAGGTCTTCGAGGTCGTCCGGTGACGGAGTCCCTGCCGCCCGGCGGCGAGGCACCCGACGAGGACGAGCTGACCGCGCGGTGGGCACACGCCTGGCGGCCGGAGCGGATCGCGCCACGGTTGGCCGACCTCACCGTGCCCTGGTGCGTGGCGGCGGGGTGGGCGCATCCCCTACCTGGCGCCGGAAAAGGTCCTGCTGTTCAAGGCGAAGGCGGCCCGGCCGAAGGACCAGGCCGACTTCGAGGGCGTGCTGCCGCTCCTGAGCCCGGCGCGGCGGGCCACCCTCGACCGGTGGCTGACCCTCGTCCACCCCGGACACGCCTGGCAGGCCCACCTGGCGGGGTAGTCCGCTCACGCGTCCGGGGTGGCGTCCGCCGCCGCGAAGGCCTGGCCGGCTGCGCGCAGGCCGGCGAGAGCCTTGGGGACGCCGACGTAGGGGGCGAGGTGGACCATGGTCTCGGCGATCTCCTCGCGGGTCATGCCGATCCGCAGGCTGGTGCGGACGTGGCCGACCAGTTGGGGTTCGACGCCGCCGAGGGCGGTGAGGGCGGCCAGGTTGAGGAGCTGTCGGTCCCGCAGGGTCAGGCCCGGGCGCTGGTAGGTGCCGCCGAACAGGGCGGTGACGATCCAGTCGACGAACCCTGGTGCCAGGCCCTCGAGTTGGGGGAGGGCGGCCTGGGTGGCGGAGTCCTGGAGTTCGTCGAGCAGTGCACGGCCGGCGTCGCGGTCGAGGCTCGTGGGGGCGAAGAGTTCCGGCACGGGGCTGCTCCGATCCGACATGTAACGGCTCGTCCGTTACTGGATGGGAAGACCGTAGCAGCCGTAACGGGTAGACCGTTACACTTTTTCGCATGCCCGCTTCCGAAGACCGCCTCGCCTTCCGCCTCGACTGCGGCGCCACCTGGCTGAACCTGCTCGCCACCGTCGGCACCGCCTTCGGTCCGGCGCCCGTGGAGCGGATCGCCACGCTCGACCGGTACGCCGAGTGGCTCGCGCTGAACGAACTGACGCCCGATCAGCCGGCAGCGGAAGCCGACCTGAGGTCGGCCCGAGAGCTGCGGGAAGTGCTGCGGGCGGTCGCGCTGGCCACGGTCGGGGAGCAACAGGCGCCCGCCGCGGCGGTGGCCGAGCTCGACCGCTTCCTGCGCACCCACGACGACCCGGTCCGGCTGACCGCCGAGGGCCGGCTGCGTCGGGCTGCACCGCCCACGGCCGCCGCCGCCCTCTCCCGGATCGCCCGGCAGGCGGTCGACCAACTGACCGGGCCGGAACGCCACACCCTCAAGTGCTGCCCCGAACAGGACTGCCGCGGGCTGTTCAGCGACCCCTCCGATCGCCGCCGCTGGTGCCCCTCGACCGCCTGCGCCAGCCGCGGCCGCGTTCGCGCCCTGCGCGCCCGGCGGGCGGCGGGGGCGACGACGGTCGAGTGAGACGAGCGGGCGGGGGGTGGTGGAGGGCGGCCAGAAGGGTCGGCTCCGGCGGCACGGCCTAGGCTGGCCGGTCTCATCCGACGCACCGAGACGAGGATCAGCCCATGCACAACAGCACCAGGATCCGCCTGATAGAGCCCGCCGATGCCGCCCCGATCGCCGCGCACCGGGTGCGGGACGTCGAGGCTTTCCGATCCTGGGAACCGGAGCAGCCGGCCGCCTTCTTCACCCCGGAGGGCCAGGCGGAGCGGATCGACAGGCTGCTGGCCGCACACCGGGCCGGCACGGTCTGGCCGGGCGTGGTGCTCGCCGACGACCAGGTGATCGGGCAGGTCACCGTCGGAGGCATCCTGCCGCAGCGACACCTGCGCCGCGGCTCCCTCGGATACTGGATCGCCAGTGTCGCCCAGAACCAAGGGCACGCCGGGCACGCCGTCGGGCTCGCACTCAAGGTGATGACGGACGAACTCGGGCTGCACCGCGCCGAGGCGTCCACCAACCTGGAGAATCTGCCGTCGCAGCGGGTGCTGCGCCGCAACGGCTTCAGCCCGTACGGCGTCGCGCACTCCTCGATCTTCCTCGACGGGAACTGGCGGGACTCGCTGCTGTGGGAGCGGGTCCTCGGCGACTGACCGACCGTTTTCACGGCGAAGTCCGGTCCGGTCCCGCACAAACGATCGGTCAGCCGAGTCGCGCCGAGCCGAACCGGTCGCCGAACCGGTCAGGAATCGAGAAGCACCGGCGACCTGGCCGAACCTAGCGTGAGGGACATGGAAATCATCGAATCCGTGATCCTCGAGGTGGCCGACCCGGACGCCGCCGCCCACTTCTACCGCACCGCCTTCGGCCTCGACGAGCAACTGCGGCTGCGGGCCGGACAGGCACCGTCGACCGGCTTCCGCGGGTACACCCTGTCGCTCACCGTGGCCCAGCCGGCCGACGTCAACGCCCTGCTCGACGCGGCCCTCGACGCCGGCGCCACGTCGCTGAAGCCCGCCGCGAAGTCGCTCTGGGGCTACGGCGGCGTCGTGCAGGCGCCGGACGGCGCGATCTGGAAGGTCGCGACCTCGGCGAAGAAGGACACCGGGCCGGCCGGCCGCCGGATCGACAGCGTGGTGCTCCTGCTGGGGGTCGCGGACGTGGCCGCCAGCAAGCGGTTCTACGTCGAGCACGGCCTCACCGTGGCGAAGAGCTTCGGCCGCGTGTACGTGGAGTTCGCAGCCGGTGCGAGCCCCGTCAAGCTGGGCCTGTACCGGCGCCGCGCCCTCGCCAAGGACGCCGGCGTCCCCGTCGAGGGCACCGGCTCGCACCGCCTCGCGATCGCCGGCGGTGCCGGACGGTTCACCGACCCGGACGGGTACGCCTGGGAGGCGGCAGCGCCGGCGCCCGTGCCGGCCGCAGGCTTCTGAGGGCCGCTCGTGCGGCTGCTGCCGCTCGCTCAGGGCAGCGGCTGCGGCAGGCTCGCCCTCGCCCAGGGCGGCAGCCGCGGCAGGCTCGCCCTGCGGTGTGCCTCCTCAGTGCTCCAGTCGAGTTGATCTAGATTGCCCGGATATGAGAGAAAACGCCGGGATCAGCCGTCGATCGGTGCTCAAGGCCCTCCCCGCCGCCGTCCTGGTGGCGGCGTCCGACGGGCTCTTCGCCCGGCAGTACGCGGAGGCGGCGACCCCCTTTCCGCAGCCGGTCGTGCGGGCCACGCGATCGGTGCCCGGCTCGGCGTCGTGGCTCGTCGAGCAGGCGCTCGACGTGCGGTTCACGGAGCTCTCCGTCCCGGGCTACGGCGCGGTCACCACGCGCACCTACAACGGGGCGATCCCGGGGCCGACCCTGCGCGTGCGCGGCGGGGACACGCTCCGGTTGACGCAGACCAACGGCCTGCCGCCCAACCAGCCCGCGGCCGGCGACCACAACAGGCCGCACCACGCCAACAGCTTCAACCTGCACACCCACGGGATGCACGTCTCCCCGGCCGGGGACGCCGACAACGTGCTGCGCGAGTTCGCGCCGCGCACCGCCGACGAGGTCGCCGCCGGGGTCCCGGAACCGCAGTACGTGACGACCGTCGACGTGCCGGCCGACCACCCCGCCGGCACCTTCTGGTACCACCCGCACCTGCACGGGGCCACGGCCGAACAGGTCGTCGGGGGCATGGCCGGGGTGATCATCGTCGAGGGCGACGTCGACGAGGTGCCGGAGCTCGCGGCGGCCGCCGACGTCGTCGTCTGCATCAACGAACTCAAGCTCAAGGACGGCAAGGTCCCCGGATTCACCTCGGGCAGCTGGATGGCCGACGTCCCGTCCGTCTTCACGGTCAACGGCACGGTCAACCCGACCCTCACGCTGCGCCCGGGCGAACTCCAGCGGTGGCGCCTGGTGGCCGCCACCGCGTTCACCGTGCTGCCGCTGCGGATCACCGGCGCCGGGGACGACAACCTGACGATGCACCAGATCGCCCAGGACGGTGTCACCTTCGGCGCGCCGGTCGCCGCGGAGCCGGTGAGCCTGGCCATGGGCAACCGTGCCGACGTGCTGGTCCGGGGTTGTACGGCCGGCAGCTACCACCTGCGGGCCGACGGGGTGGCCGAGCCGCTGATGACGATCGAGGTGGCGGGCGCGCCCGTCGAACCGCCCATGGCGCTGCCGGCCTCGCTGCCGCCCGGCAAGCCGTTCCTCGACGAGAACGACATCGCCAACCCGGATGCGGACCGCGAGGTGGTCTTCCACGTCGACCCGGGCGTCTTCGCCGGCGCCTTCCCCAACGCGTTCCGGGTCCTCGGGAGCAACCCCACCCCCGCGGCCGACCCCGCCGGTGACCCCACCCGTGACCCCGCCCGCGGCCTGTTCGACCCGGACTTCGTCAACCACACCCTGGCACTGGACACCGTCGAACGCTGGACCATCCGGACCGACGAGACCGAACCGGCCTTCAACCACCCCTTCCACCTGCACACCAACCACGTCCTCGTCACCCACCGCAACGGCGAGCGGCTCGACCCGCCGGTCTGGCACGACACCGTCGGCCTGGCCGGCGGCACCCCCGGGGACACCGTCACCTTCCTGGTCAGGTACGCGGACTTCACCGGCCGCACCGTCGCGCACTGCCACCAACTCCACCACGAGGAGCTCGGCATGATGCAGGCCGTCGACTACGTCGGACCGTGACGGAGAGACGAAGCCGGCCGACCGGCGAACGGGCCGACGAACAAGCCGACGAACGGGCCGACGCACGCCGGCCGAACGTCGGCTGTGCTCGACGGTCGGCCGGCCTCGGTGTCGGCTCCCCGGCCCCGCGTGCCTACCGCGCGGCCTGGGGCACCGGCGCCTGCGCACCGGGGTCCGCACCGCAGGTGGTGGCCGGCGCGGGAATGCGCGGTGCGGGCGCGGTGCGGACGGTGGCGATCCACTCGTCCAGGGTCTGCCACCAGTCGTCGAGCCAGGCCTCGAAGGCGGCCGGTTCGCGGGGGATCCGCTCGGCGGGGACGTGCCACCAGGCGGTGTGCAGCCGGCCGTCGGCCAGGGCCGGGTAGCCGAGGTCGACCACCGGTGCGAGCAGGTCCTCGAGGCCGGTGTGCGCGAAGAACAGGACGTCGGTGGTGGGCGCCGCGTGCAGGACGGCGCCGACGCCGCCCGGTTGTGGCGCCAGGACGTGGGGCAGCCGGCGGTAGCGGGCGGCCCGGTCGGGGCGGCCCTCGGCGTGCAGCCGGTCGATGGCGGCCCGGCGCCGCGCCGCGGTGGCGTTGGTGCCCTCCGGGAAGAGCACCAGTGCGTCCCTGGGCCCGGCGGCGCGGGCCAGGGTGAGCATCCGGCGCAGCGCACAGGCGCGACCCTGCATGGTCCACCGGTAGGGGGTGATGAAGGTGCCCTGGACCAGTGCGCCGAAGCCGGGCGCGGCGCGGACGCAGCCCTTGGTGATCGCCATCATGCGGCGGCCGAGGGTGCCGTAGACCTCGTGGGCGATGAGCTGCGCGTTGAGCAGACCTGCGTGGCGGGCGATCACCAGGACGGGTCGCTCGGGCAGCACGGGCGGCGGTGGCAGGTCGCGGCTGATGCGCAGGGCGGCGAGCGGGAAGCCGCGCCGGACGAATCGTTTGATCAGGCGCTGGAGTCGCTGCTCGGCGGGGGAGCAGGATCCGGGCTCTCCCAGGGCGGGCGGCCGGAGCCTGCGCCGGATGCGCAGGCCGGCGGCGGCCACCAGGGCCCCGCACTCGAAGGTGGCGAGGTACCCGGCGACCAGCAGGACCAGCCGCAGCACGGCCCGAACCGGCGGCGGCAACCGGTTGGTGAGCAACCGTAAGGGGACGAGCAGCGGCAGCGCGAGCGCGAGGAGGAGCGTGCCGCAGGCCGCAAGGAGCAGGAGCAGGACGGGCACCGGATCAGGCCTCGGCGGTGACGGTGGCGGGCGTGGGAGCCGGCACGGTGGCGGTGGGGACGTGCTCGGCGAGGTAGGCGCGGGTGGCCTGGTAGCCGGACTCGACGCGCCGGCGGATCTCGTCCAGCTCGGCCGCGGCGGACAGGTGGTGCTTGCGGTGCTGCGGGGTGTGCGGGTCCTCCCCGGAGGGCAGGACGTGCAGGGTGACGCCGGGCGGAGCCTCGGCGATGGCGTCGGCGAAGCCGTGGCGGCGGGAGATCTCGAAGGAGACGGAGGCGACCTCCCAGAGCGAGCGCGGCACGGTCAGCTGGTGCTCGATCCGCCCGACGTGCAGCACGTACACCGTCTCCGCCCCGAGGGCGAGGGCCCGGTGGACGGGGATGCTCTCGACCAGGCCGCCGTCGTAGTGGTGCTCACCGTCGATCTCGACCGGCGGCCACAGGCCCGGCACCGCGCAGGAGGCCAGCAGGGCGGGCACCAACGGCCCGGAGTCGAAGTAGCGCGCCGAGGCCCGCTCGATGCAGGCGGCCACGCACTGGAACGGGACCTTCAGGTCCTCGATCCGGGTGTCCTCGCCCACGATGTCGGCCAGCAGCTCGCGCAGGTGCTCGTTGGAGGCGACGTGGTTGTGGTGGTGGGCGATCGAGGAGATCGCACCCAGGGCGGAGGTGTGCATGACCTTCTTGGCGACGAACTCCGACCAGAGCCGGTCGAGCACCGTCAGGGCGTCCGCGCCGGGGTGCGCGGCGGCGATGGCGCCCTGGATGGAGCCGACGGAGGTGCCCACCACCAGGTCCGGCCGGACGCCGGCCTCGAAGAGCGCGCGCAGCATGCCGGCCTCGTAACCGCCGAGGTTGCCACCGCCGCCGAGGACGAAGGCCGTGCGGCCGGCGGGAGCAGGTGCCTGGGAATCAGTATCCGTGTACATGGCGACCGTTGTGCCACACGGCCCGGCCCGCTTGCCAGCCGCGTCGGCACCTCGCGCCGGCCGGTTGACGGGCCGGCTGATGCCCGTGAGCTGGGCGGCGAGCGCAGACGCGGCCCGGCCGCGGCCGGGTGCGGTTCACCCGTCGCGGTGACGGGATGTCGATCCCACGATGCTGGTCATGGCAGACTCTGAAGATCCACGCGCGGAAGCTCCCCGGGGCACCCGGTGGGAGACCGCGAGCGACTACGGGGTCCGCGCCGCGGTCGAGCAGCAACCCGGGCCGGGTGAAGCCCGGCCGGGCGGTGGTCAGTTCCTCCGCACGTGGTCGAGGGGGAGCTCAAGTGCGGCCTCCCGCTCGAAGACGTGGGCCACGGCCCGGACCTTGCCCGACCGGCGGTCGACCTGGGCCCGGAGGTCGACGCCGCGGTCAGGCCGGTCAGGCCGGTCAGGTCGGTCAGCGCACCCGACCCGGTGGTGATGAAGAGCATCGGACACACGGGCACGCTAGACGGCCGCACTGATAGGACGCGTTGACGGCCACTCGACTGGTGAGGGGTGGTCGACCGTCAGCAGCACGGCTAGCTTGACCGTATGGATCATGACGAACAGTCACTGCACGCCTCGTCGTTCGGCGCAGCGGCGGTCGCCTACGCCGAGCACCGTCCGGACTACGCCCAGGCCGCCGTGCGCTGGGCGCTCGAGCCCGCGCCCGGCCCGCGCGTGCTCGACCTCGGCGCCGGCACCGGCAAGTTGACCACCACGCTGGTCGCGCTCGGCGCCCAACTCATCGCGGTCGAGCCGGATCCGGCGATGCTGACCGAGCTGCGCCGCGCGCTGCCGTCCGTCCGTGCCCTGGCGGGCAGCGCCGAGGCGATACCGCTGCCGGACGCGTCGGTCGACGCCGTGCTGGCCGGCAACGCCATGCACTGGTTCGACATGGCCGTCGCGGGACCGGAGATCGCCCGGGTCCTCGCCCCCGGCGGCGTCCTGGCCGGGCTCTGGAACCTCATGGACGACCAGGTCGACTGGGTTGCCGGACTCGCGCAGGTGGGCGGGAGCGCGGCGGTCGGCCCGCGTGACACGCCCGCCAGTTGGCGTGCCGTGACGGCGGACATGCACCTGCCGAGGAGTGGTGCGGCTGCCCGGTTCGGCGCACCCGAGCAGGCCGAGTTCCCGCACGGGCAGCGCCGCACCGCCGACTCCCTCGGTGCGACCCTCGCGACGCGCGCGGGGATGCTCGTCATGCCGGAAGCGGAGCGTGAGGCCGCCCTGGGCCGGATCCGCGCCTTCCTCGCGAGCCGACCGGAGACCGCCCACGGCGAGTTCACCCTCCCGATGCTCACCGGCGTGCTGCGCGTCCGGCGGCTGTGAACGAGCGGTAGGGGTGGTTCTCCAGGCCCGAGCGCCTGGCCGGGCCGGACGCGCAACCACGAGGGCTCCTGCCCCCTGAGGACGTTGGGCGCCTGATCCTCCACCCGGGGTGCTCGCTCCTCCTGCCTCGCTCGGCCACGGCAGCATCAAGGCCACCGGGACGGCCACTGACGGCCGACCGAAGCCGGCCGTGGCCACCCGGGACGCGGGTGACCACGGTCAGGGTCGGCGGTCGGTCAGCTCAGGCCGAGCGAGGAGAGTGCGCTGGTCCAGTCGGTCGCGATCGCGTTCTGCGCGTCCGCGAGGCTGACCGTGCCGTTGCAGACCGCCTGCTTGAGCGCGTTCTCCACGTGGTCCTTCTGGTAGGAGCCGTAGCCGTTGGTGGTGGCGTGCGGCTGGGGCCACAGGTTCAGCGGGTCGGTCGGCGAGCCGCCGAGCTCCAGCGGGATGAAGTGCTGTCCGGGGTTGAGATCTGCTGCCGCTGACGACGTCGACGCTTGGCCCTGTAGCTGATTCGCACTGGTTTCGATGCGCTATCCGGTGTAGTTCGCTCGTGACGGTGACGTCGCTGACGATCGGGCACTGTCGCCTCCGGGGAGTGGCTACGGTCGGCGCCATGGCAGTGCGGCAGCGTGTTGTGATCGGCGAGGAGGCGACCTACGTCGTCCTCGACCGGCAGTGGCGGGTCGTGGAACCCGTCGAGGTCTACTTGGAGTACCTGCGGCAGGAGAAGTACTCGCCCAACACCGTGCGGCTGTACGCGTACGGCCTCGCGCAGTGGTGGTCGATGCTGGAGGACCGCGGCCTGGACTGGCGCCGGGTCGGCGTGGACGATCTCGCCTCGTTCGTGCGGCGCCTGCGCAACCGGGGCTCGGACCCCACGGTGGTTGCCCTACGGCCCGAGAAAGCTGCGGCCAGCAGCACCGTCGACGTGAGCCTGACTTCAGTGCTGAGCTTCTACCGGCACCACGCCATCGTGACCGGTGTGCCAGCGGCTCGGCAGTTCTACGAGCACGTCAAAGGCGGATCCATGGAGGCCCACCGCCGGTACGCCTCGTTCCTCGGCCATCTCGGCGGTGGGCAGGACCGCCGAGTGATCGGGCGGCGCCGTGACCCGAAGGCTCCGCCCCCGTTCCTGACTCCCAAACAGGTGGCAGTGATCAAAGACGACGCAGGGCGGTTCGAGTCCGGCGCCGGCTGGCGCGGGGACCTGCGGCTCCGGCTGTTTTGGACGCTCCTGGAGGAGACTGGCCTCCGCCTGGCCGAGGCTCTCCTGCTACGCCACCGCGACTGGCAGCCCGGCACGGGGACGACCGCGTTCCTGGAGGTACAGCCGCTTGAGGACCGGCGTCGGCGGTTGCGGGTGAAGAACCAGCGCTACCGGCGGATCTACCTCAGCGACGAACTCGACGACCTCTACGGCGAGTACCTGTTCCTCCTCGTCGAGCAGGGGCTCGATGTGCAAGACGACCTCCCGGTCTTCGTGAACCTGTACCGGGGCGAGTTCGGACGGCCGCTTCGACCGGAGACGGTCTACGACTGGATCGACGGCTTCAAGAAGCGCCACCCCCTGCTGCCGGGCGCCTGGACACCGCACTGGTTCCGCCACAGTCACGCCACCGCGCTGTTGCTGGCCGGCGTGCCGGAGCACGTCGTACAACGGAGGCTCGGGCACAGCGACATCCACACGCTGCTGACCACCTACGCCCATGTCACCGAGGATGCCGCGATGCGGGCCGCCGCCGACTGGAAGAGCCTGGTCGCCCGATGGGGAGCCGCAGCATGACCGAGCCAGCCGTCTACCAAGCCCGCAGGACGGAGAAGTCCGACCCGCGGCTGGGCCAACAGGGCCTGTTCAGTGCGGAGATCAACCAGAAACTCTCCGAGACCCTGCCGACCGAGGCCCGCGCGCGGTACTTCACGCGGGCGACGATGCCGGCGCACTGGTTGGACGCGATCCTGGAGAACCAGCCGGCCTACCGCGAGCGCGAGAAGAGCGTCGCGTTGAACTTCGCGGACCTGCCGGACGGCATGGCCGTCGAGTTCGCGTGGGCGATCGAGCGACAGGTTCAGCTGGGAATGCGCATCCAGGCACAGCAGACCGCGAAGCTGACCCGCCAGATCGCACTGGTCGTCGCCGACCCGAAATATGCGCACGTGAAGAGCTTGGTCGACCTCCCGCGTGAGGAATGGCTGCGTGCGATCCGGAAGGTCCGCACGCGTCGAGGTGACCCGCTTGCCCCTGGACAGTTCAGGCACCTTGGGCAACTACTCGGCCGGTTCCTGGACCTGCTGGTTCACGTCTACCACCAGGGCGACTGGTGGGAGCTGAACGTCTGGAACCCGCTTCTGGATACCCGCATCCCCTTGCGGGAGCACGAGCCGCAACGCAACAACCTCGCCTACTTCAGCCACCTGACCACGTCCTGGTTACAGCAGGCGGCCAAGTGGTGGCTGTCGCGGCAGCTCGAACGGGGTGTCTACACCTGGAGTACGGTTCAGGCCCGCCTGCACTCGCTGGTGTGGTTCCAGCGCTACCTTGACCTCACCGGTTGTGATGGCCCGCAGATCCGCGATGACCACCACGAGCTCGGCCAGTGGGTGCAAGGCTTCCGGCAGTGGATGGGCAGGCAGAAGGCAGCCACCGGGCCGAACAAGGGCTCCACTCTGGGTGCTATTCAGCGCCGAGCCGCGATGACCTCTCCCGAACAGCTCTACCGGTTCATGTTCGAAGAGCAGCAGGCCGCATCCGCGGAACTGGGAGAGCCACGGTGGCTGCGGCTGGGGCTGCAGCACGCCCTGCTCTTCCGGTTCGGGGACAAGCCGACGGGCCCGAAGGCTCCGCCGCCGGAATCGGTGCTGTCGGACGCGGTCGTCAGCCGCATCGCTGAGCACAGCGAACTGCTCGCCATCCCCAAGACCGAGGGCGGCTTCGGCGACGAGCAGCTGGTTCGCATCCTTGGCTTGCTGATCAAGACCGGCCGCCGAATCAGCGAGATCACCTTGCTCGACTACGACCCGCTGGTGGCCATCCCGTTCCCTGACCCGAACGGGCATGTCGCGCGGTTGCGCTACCAGCAGACGAAGATCATCACCGATGACAACACCATCCTGGTCGACCAGGAGGCCGTCGACCTGATCCACGAGCAGCAGAACTATGCCCTGGCTTTCATGACCGAGCAGGGCAAGCCCGGTGTGACACCGAAGTACCTGTTCCTTGGCCAGCTCAACAACCGCAACGGCGACCGGCACTACCCGCTCAGCGGGCTGCACAACCGGCTGACTGCCTTCTCCGAGAAGATCGACCTGCGGGACGAGCAGGGCCACCGGGTCAAGGTGTCCAAGACCCACACCTTCCGGCACACCCGCGCAACAAGCCTGCTCAACGCCGGAGTTCCGATCCACGTGGCCATGCGCTACATGGGGCACAAGACGCCGACCATGTTCATGCACTACGCGAAGACCCTGGCCACCGTCGCGGAGAGCGAGTTCCTGCGCTACAAGAAGATCACCGCCGACGGCCGCGACTACCAGCGCGACCCAGCCGAGATGTTCGAAGCCCTGGCCTTGGACAAGCGCACCGACCGCGTCCTGCCGAACGGCTACTGCACCCTCCCGCCCCGGCAGGCCTGTGACAAGGGCAACGCCTGCCTGTCCTGCACGAAGTTCGTCACCGATGCCACCTTCACCGACGCCCTCCTCCGCCAACGCGACGAGACCCGAGCACTGGTCAAGCGCCGCCAGAACGCTCACCAGGAACGCTTCGGCGAGGCCATGGGCGACGACAACGTCTGGCTGAAGGGCCGCAACGAGGAGCTCGCCGCGCTCGGCGGGATCCTGCACGCCATCGACTCCGTACGCCGTGACGACGGCACCATCGTCCCCCTGCGCGGCGCCGGGGCGCCGCAGCAGCGCGTTGAGGATCAGCCCAGCAGCGATGAGGAGAGCGCGTCGTGAACCGCAGCACCGAGGCCCTGGCCGACGCCGCCCGACGGCGGACCGAGAACGCCGAGAAGGCCGTTCAGAAGGCCCTTCGCCAAGCCCGTAAGGACGGAGGCTCGATCACGGTGAAGGGCCTGGCCGCTGCGGCCGGCGTGTCCACCGACTTCATCTACCGACACCCCGATCTGCGCGGCCAGGTCGAGGCCCTGCGGCGGGCGCGCAGATCCGGAGCGCCAGCGTCGAGCAGCAGCGTCCCGGACGTCGACGCCGCCTCCAGCACACTGGTCCGGCGGCTGAGCCAGGAACTGGCGGACGTCCGGCGCAAGCATCGTGAGGAGGTGGCCGAGCTTCGCCAGGCTCTAGAGGTCGCACATGGTGAACTCCTCGGTTTGAGGCGGCAGTTGAGAGAAGCAGCGGATAAATCTGCCTAATCAGGAGACGGTGCTTCCCTCCCGGGGCCTCAGGCCGAAGGGCCTCCGGAGAACGAGTGGTAGCCGTAGGCCACGGCGACGATCGAGGCGATGCTCCCGGTCTCCGTCCGCCCCAGCCAGATGATGCAACTCCCCTCGGCGGCGAATGTCACGAGGTCCGCTCCCCGGGCTTCGTCTCTCGCCCGCTCGAAGCGGCCGTCGGACAGGCTCTCAGTGGCACGGAGCGTTGGTTGCTGAAGGCCATCCCGGAGCCCTCGCCAGAACTCACGGAACGGAGCGGTCAACGCCGGCCAGGCAGCGGCATCGGCGAAACTTCCCTCATTTGCTTCGGAGTTGAAACCGATCCGGTCACCTGGGCGGATCATCTCGACGTCGTCATCGATGCCGAGGGCCATCTCCCAGCCAGTCACAGGGTCATCGGTGATGCAGAGGCGGACGGCGGCAACCTCCCGGCCGTCGAAATGCTCGCCCATGAACTCATACGGCGCTTCCGTCCACGCGGCCTCCACACGGAAGGTGCCGGGCGTGATTCGCTCTGCCAGTTCCCGGCCGACTGGTGTTCTCAGCTCCCGGTCGCCGTCTTCGGGCCAGGGCGAGTCCACGATGAGACGGCCGCTGGGGATCCGGAGCCTGGTGACCTCGGTCACCTCGACGACCCGGACGGACGTCGCCGGATCATCGGGACGTGTTCCAAGCCGCGCCCCCGGATTGAAGACCGACCTCAGAAACCAGTCTTCCTTGGGTCCGGCCGCCAGCCGGACATCTACCGCGCTACCCATGGCCGAACAATAAGCGGCGCTGCCGACACCGTGCACACAGGGGCACTCGTGCACTCTCAGGCGGTAGCCGTCGACGTCATGCCGCCGACACCATCACCAGCACAGATAGACATGCTTGCTCTCACAACGCCGGATCAGAAGTGGTCCTCCTCGTAGTCCGACATGTTGGTGTCGGCGTAGCCGTAGTCGGCGATGCCCTGCGCCTTCAGGCGGTTGGTGTAGCTGGTCGACGGACGGATGGTCGAGGTCCAACCGGAGACGCATATGGTGGAGTCGATGGTGTCCTGGGTGACGTCCGGGTTCAGCGCGCCGGGCGTGCAGTTGGGGTCGGGCAGCGGCAGGTAGGACTGCGAGCAGCCGGCGGTGTCGGCCGTCTGGGCCGCGGCGGCGGGGGCGGCCTGGGCGGTGGGAGCCCAGGCGAGGGCGAACGACCCGGTGGTGAGGACCAGGGCGGTGCCGGCGGTCGCGAACCGTCGCTGCAGGGAACGCATGGAGGCTCCAAAGGAGTTGGCCCGGCGTGGGGCCGCGCGGATGTGTCCATGACAGCAGCGCGGTGGTGCCCGCCGAAGGGTTCATATGATGAATAGTCGGTGACGCGCGTAGAACGTCTCTGTGGTGCCGCTGAGCTGAGGTTTGGTCAGCGCGCGGCTGGAGATGACGGCTCCTCAGCCGCTGTCAGCGGTGATCGCTACCGTGTGCGGCATGGGACTTTCGATCACCGTGGGGCTCCTGGACAGCCAGGCACGCCACGACGCCGACGGACTGGCGTACCACCGCGGCGCGTTCGCGCGCCTGAGCAAGGCCCTCGCGGTCGGCGGCATCGACTGGCACGAGCCGGAGATCAGCGATCCGCCCGCCGTTGCCGCTGTCGCGGCGGGCTTTCCGTACAGCTTCCTGACCCACCTGCGCCGCGTCTTCGTGCTCGCCGGACGCGGCGAACCGCTGACCCCCGCGGCGGAGACCGACGACCGTCAGTACGAGCGCGACTGCGAGAAGATCCAGGACGAGGCGTCCGTGCTCGCCTCCCACCTGCTGTGCCACGCCGACAACTCTGGCTACTACGTACCGGTCGACTTCGCCGCGCCGCTCTTCCTCTCCCCGGAGGCGGGCGTCGACGGGTACGGCATGGTCGGCTCCACCCAGCAGCTGCTGGCCGAACTGGCGCGCGTCGCGCCGTCGCTCGGCATCGACCTCGCCCCCGATGGCACGCTCTCCGCCGCCACGGAGTCCGCCCTCGCCGACTTCGACCCCGACACGCCCTTCGCGATGGAGCGGTTCACCTGGTACCAGCTCCACCGCGCCTGCCGAGCGAGCCTCGACGGGGGGCAGGCCATCGTCTTCCACTGACACCCGGGGTTCGGCCGCGACGGAGCGCCGCAGCTCCGTGCGCCACCCGCTTCGGTGTCGGGCGGACGGACCGTCAGGCCGCCCGGCAGGAGAGGCGGTCGTCGTCTCCGCGGACACTGCGGGCGAGCTCGGCCCGGGAGACCGGGATCCCCTCGGCGAACTCCCGGTCGATCAGCCAGCCTTCGGCTGCCCGCTCCTGCCCCCCGAGCCTGCCGGCTCCTCCACTCCGAGCCTGCCGGCCCCGCGCAGCCGGGAGCGCTCGGCTCCGGCGCTCAGGCGTCCTCGCGGACCAGGTGGTCCACGCAGACCGCCACCGCGAGGAGCAGGGCGACGTCCGCGCCGGCGGTGATGTTGACGCCGTAGTGGTCGTGGATGCGGAACCACCTGCGGGAGATCTCGGCGATCCGCTTGCCGTGCGACTCGATCCGGTAGTCCTTGCCGATCAGGTCGCCGTGGATCTCCAGCTCGTCGCCGTCCGCCAGTTCCACGTGGTACTTGTCCCGGAACGGGGTGAAGAGCTTCTTGCGCACGGTCGCCACCGCGTGGCCGCCCGCGTCCTCGATCCGCATCGCGTCCCGGACCGACAGGGCCTTGTGCCGGATCACCGCCAGGACCCGTCCGCCCGCGTCCTTCAGCTCGAAGGTCTCCCGGATCCGCAGCACCTTCCCGTCCACCAGGAACGCCTTCGCGCCGTGCTCGTCCTCGATCCAGTAGTCCTCGCCGATCCCGAAGATCCGCTCCTTGACCTGGTACTTCATTCCCGACTCCTGTTCCGTGGGCGGCGGCCCCGCCGGGCCTCCCGCCACTGTCCCACCCGGCCGCCCGCGTGCGGGGCAGGGAAACGCGGCAGCGCCGGAATCGGTGCGGCGGCCGGGCGGTCAGTCCGCTGCGGCCGCCCGGGCCACCGACCGGAGGTACCGCTCGGTCGCCAGGTGCTGCAGGACCGCGGTCAGCGGCCCACCGAGGCGGGCGTACCAGGCTGCCGGGCGGGAGAAGGCGGTCACCTCGAACCACACGTCGCCGGCCGCGTCCAGGCTCACCACGAAGGACTCCTCGCCGCACTCCGGGTGCCCGGGCAGCGTGCCGTAGGCGAAGCCGATCCGGTCGGGCTGCTCGACGGTCCAGATCACCCGGCACGGGACCACCAGTCGCGGCCGGCGCAGGTGGGGCAGGCCGACCCGCAGCAGCACGGTGTCGCCGGGTGTGATCCGGGCGGGCGGCGGGTGGATCGCGAAGCCCGTGCCCAACTGCGTGCCCCAGCGGAGGACGTACTCGCCGGCGCGGTCCAACACCGCGGGCCCGCGGCCGAGGTGGATCCGGCGGCGCAGCCAGGAGTAGCCGGGCGGCAGCGCGGCCGCCCGGGTGGCGCCGACCTCCGGGTAGCTGGGTGCGGCGGCGCAGGCCGCGCGATGGCGGCGGACGATCTCCTCGATCGCCGGGTGACCGGCCGGGTCGTGGCCTCGGGGCTTCATGACTGCCGAGTCTCTCACCGGCCGGCCCCGGTCGTCGTCGACTCCCGGGGGTCGGGTGGTTCGTCCTGCGCAGGATCGGGTGACCGCCGTACGGTTCGTGGCCGACGGAACTCGCCCGTGACGATCAGATAACATGATCGACCTTGTGGTGATCGCCATCGTCGTCGTGCGTCCTTCGCTGGCAAATCATGCCCACCCGGCGCCGCCGTCGTGGGCATGAAGCACGTCCAAGTCGACCAAAATCTCATAAAGCGGCCAATAAATTGATATCTATAGCGGCACGGGTGCTTTCGCGAATAAACAGCAAAGAGACGTCCGGCGCACGGTACTCGGCACGGAACGTGTTGTGGGCCGTCGCCGGTGTGGTGATGCTCGGGTCCCTCATCGCCCTGGAGATCGTCGCGCGTCATTACGGTATGCCGGGGCCGATCACCAACCAGGCCCGGGAGGTGATCCTCACTCCCAAGTCGGGGCCGTTGTTGTACACCGCCATGGGGCTCATGCTCGTGGTGTTCCCGTGGCGGCAACGGCTCATCGCGCTCGGCACCGCGATCGGCATCGACCTGGTGTTCTGCCTGGTGCGGTTGGCGTTCGACGTCCGGATGAACTTCGGCAACGGCGCCCTGTGGGTGATCCTGGGGTGTGCGGTGATCGCCGTCACACGCCGCACCGGCCGCGAACGCATCCTGCTGCTGAAGGGCGTCGGGCTGGGCCTGCTGCTGGTGGCCGGGCGCAAGACCGGTGACATCTGGCTGCTCATCACGTCGAAGACCCGCCCGGTGGTCCTCGACCAGTACGTGGCGACCGCGGACCACGCGCTGGGCAACCCGTCGTGGCTGGTGGGCCGGTTGGTCAGGGCCACCGGTCCGATCGGGACCCACGTGCTCGAATTCGTCTACATACAGCTCCCCGTGGCCGCGGTCGTGGTCGCGCTCTACCAGCTGCGGAACGTGGCCGTCGAGCGCCGCTTCCCGGAACACCATCTGGTGCGCACCTTCCTGGTGATCGGCCTGCTCGGGCCGGCCATCTACCTGCTGTTCCCGGTGGTCGGGCCGGTCTTCGCGTTCGGCTCCGGCGGCGGCCACTGGGCGGTGGCCGACCAGTGGCCCAACACGCCGGTGCCGATCGGCACCCCGCACCGGATGCTTTTCGACGGGGTCACCCCGCGCAACTGCATGCCCAGCCTGCACATCGCATGGGCGACCACGATCTTCGTGCACTCGCGCAAGGCGCCGAGGCTGCTGCAGATCGCGGGCGCGCTCTGGCTGTTGGCCACGCTCGGCGCGACGCTCGGATTCGGTTACCACTACGGCACGGACATCGTCGCCGGTGTGGTGTTCGCGCTCACGATCGAGGTGGCGTTGCGTGCGCTCGCCCGCGGGTGGGATCGGTCGGCAACCCGGCTGGTCGCCTACGGCACGACGGTGTTCCTCGCGTTCCTGGTGTCCTATCGCTATCTGCCGACGGAAATGGGCGGGCATCCGTGGGTGTTCGGGCCGCTGCTCGTGCTGGGGATGACCTCGGTGATCTACGGATTCGTGCGGACCACCAAGCGGTGGGAGCCGACGGCCGTGCCGGTGCGGCAGCCGGAGCGGCAGCTCGAACTGGTCTGAGCGGGGCGGGCGGGGCGGGCGGGCCGGTCCGCGTCGGGTCGGCCGGGTCGGGAGTGACGGAGGTCACCCCTCGGGGCGGGGCGGGGCGGGGCAGGGGAGGCCGGCCGGATCGGCGCCGGCGCCGGGACGATGAACAGCACCGAGTGGTGGATCGACGGCGCCGAGGCGCTCGGTCCGGACGGGACGCTCTACGCGACCTGGGACACCCAGGGCGCCACCACCGACACCGGCTGGCTGTCGGACGCAGTGGCCCGGCTAGGGCCGCCGGTCGGCTGGGCGGTGGCCCGGCTAGGGGCTGTCCGGCGGCGGGTCCGCGGCGTCCGACTGGTCGGCCGAGCTCAGCAGGGCGTGCACGGTGGCCGCCATCGTGCGGCGCGCCTGCTCGGGGTCGAGGCCGGCGGTCCGCCAGTGGTGCCAGGCGCTCCAGGTGGTGACCGCGTCCAGGCCGTTGAGCAGGTCGGTGCGGCGCTGCTCGGGCAGCCGGTCGAGTTCGGCGGCGAAGACCTCGGCCAGCCGGAGCCGGGCGAGGTCGAGCATCTGTCGCGTCAGCTCCTGGATCCGGTCGGAGGGGTCGTCCAGGCGGGCGATCGCGAGCCGGGTGGGCGTGATCCACTCCAGGATGCGGGCCCGCTGTTCGACCAGTGCCGCGACCCGGACCGCGCGCGCTCCCTGCATCGGCAGCGGCCGGGCCTGGGCGGCGAGTTGGCCCAGCCGGCGGGCGATGGCGGCGTCGGCGAGCTGGGCGATGTCCGCGAAGTGATGGAACACCAGGCGGCGGGAGACTCCGGCGCGTTCGGCGATCCGGTCCGCGGCGAACCTGGTCTCGCCCTCCTCGAGCAGGGCGAGCACGGCGTCGATGATCCGCTCACGGGTCTGCCGACCGCGCTCGGTGCGGCCGTCCACGGGCCGGCCGGATCCGCCGGTGGCCGCCGAGTTGCCGGGCATCGGGGCTCCTTCCTGACGTCGGGTTCGCGCTGCCTCGCACCCTTGCGTTGACATTATTGCACTCTCGGTGCAACTCTACGGCTGCACTCGGAGTGCAATAAGTTTGCCAGTCGAAGGGGCCGTGGGCCGATGTTCACCACCGTGGGGCGCTGGTGCGCCCGCAGACCCGGGCGGGTGGTGGCCGGGTGGCTGCTGCTGCTCGTCGCCGCCCTCGCCGCCGTCGCCTGCTACGGCCGCGTCACCAGCGAGGAGGTCTCGCTGCCCGGCAGTGACAGCCAGGCGGCCAAGAGCATCGCGGACTCCGCCTTCCCCGGCTCCGCCTCCGGCCCGCAGCCGTTCGTGCTGCACACCGCCCCGAGCGCGGCCCGGCTGGACGCCACCGCCCAGCGGGCCGCCGTCGAGCAGAGCGCCCAGGCGATCGCCCGGGTCCCGCACGTCGTCGGCGTCACCGACTTCCTGGACCCGGCCGACCAGTCCGCACTCAGCGCCGACGGCCACACCGGCTACCTCTCGATCGACCTCGACGTCCCCGCCCGCGACCTCACCGCGGTCACCACCAAGGACATCGTGGCGGCCGCGGCCCCGGCCACCGCGGCAGGCATCGCGGTCACCCCGGGCGGCAACCTGGCCGCCGGGGCCGACCGCAGGCCGACCGAGTACAGCGAGGTCGTCGGCCTCGTCGCCGCACTCCTCATCCTCGCCGTCGCCCTCCGCAACGTCGCGGCGGCGGCACTCCCGCTGCTCGCCGGGGGGATCGGGCTCGGCATCACGCTGCCCGTGATCGGGCTGCTCGGCCATGTGATGGACGTGCCGTCCGCCGGAGCGACGGTGGCGGCGATGATCGGCCTGGGCGTCGGCATCGACTACACGCTCTTCTGCCTGACCCGGTTCCGCGAACTGCGGGCCGCCGGGGTCGACGTCGAGGAGGCCGCCGTCCGCACCACCGCGGGCTCCGGCAAGGCGGTGGCCTTCGCCGGTACCTCGGTGGTCGCCGCCCTGGCCGGCCTCTGCCTGGGGCAACTGCCGATCCTCTACGCGCTGGCACTGGCACCGGCGATCGCCGTCCTGGTCGCGATGACGCTGAACCTGACCCTGCTGCCCGCCGTGCTCGCCGCGCAGGGGCACCGCCTGGGAGCCGGGCGCCGGGCTGCCGACACGGCTGGGCCTGCCGAGCGCGCCGACCGGCCGCGCGGTTGGGCCGCGATCGCCGGCTTCGTGGTGGCCCGGCCCTGGCGCTCCCTGCTCGCCGCGCTGCTCCTGCTCACCGTGCTCGCGTTGCCCGCCGGCCGGCTGACGTTCGGCCAGATCGACGGCGGTGACGACGCCGTCGGCACCGACGGCCACACCGCCTACACCCTGCTGGCCGACGCCTTCGGCCCCGGGATCAACGGCCCGCTCCAGGTCACCGACACCCTGCCCACCCCCGCCACCGGCGCCTCCGACCCGCGCCTGACCGCCATCACCTCCGCGCTGCGCCAGACCCGGCAGGTCGCCTCGGTGGGCCCCGCCCAACTCGCCGCGGGCGGGCGGCAGGTGCGCTGGCAGGTGACCCCGGCGACCGCACCCGCCGACCCGGCCACCGCCACCCTGGTGCACCGGCTGCGCGCCACCACCCTGCCCGCCGCCACCGCGGGCAGCGGCCAGGTCACCCACGTGGGCGGTACCCCGGCCGCGCTGGCCGACCTCAACGGGCGGATCGCCGGCCGGGGGCCGCTGATCATCGTCGCTGTGCTGGCCGTCGCGGCGCTCCTGCTGCTGCTCGCCTTCCGCTCCCCGCTGGTGGCGGTCAAGGCGGTGCTGATGAACCTCCTGGCGGCCGGCGCCTCCTACGGCGTCCTGACGGTCGTCTTCCAGGAGGGCCACGGCGGCCGGCTGATCGGACTGCACGGTCCGGTCCCGGTGCCGGGGTACGTGCCGCTGCTGATGTTCGCGGTCCTGTTCGGCCTGTCCATGGACTACGAGGTGTTCCTGCTGAGCGCGATCCGCGAGTCCCACCTGCGGGACGGCGACGACCGGCGGGCCGTGGTCAGCGGCCTCGGCCGGACCGGGCCGATCATCACCTCGGCTGCGTTGATCATGGTGAGCGTCTTCCTCAGTTACCTGCTCGACGACGACCCGGTGGTGAAGATGTTCGGCCTCGGCCTGGCGAGCGCCGTCCTGCTGGACGCGACCGTGGTCCGGGGCGTCCTCGTCCCGGCGAGCATGACCCTGCTGGGCACGCGCAACTGGTGGCTGCCCCGCTGGCTCGACCGGATCCTGCCCGACCTGGACATCGAGGGCGACGGCGGACCGTCCGCACCGGCCGTCGCCCAGCCCGTCACGACTCCTGCCGCGCCGCATCCAGAGCCGCGAGGTGCTCGTTGACCGGGCGCCGTGATCCGGGGAGGGCTGCTTGTTACTGCCACCGCCCGGGCCCGCGCAATCCACAATCGGCGCCGCCGCGGCCGTTTTCCGGATAGCCCGACCCCGGCCGAGTGATCATCCTTGGTGCACGCACTGCCGCACCTCTTGGAGACCCCGTGCCCGGTTGGACGTCCCTGCGCCGCCTGCTCGCCCGCCTCGCCCCGGCCACCCCCGCCCCGCCCGCCTGCGCGCTCACCACCCGGCGCCGCCGGTCGGCTGGCGCCGTCCCGGCACCCCGCCGGGGCTGAGCTGCGGATCGCCCCTTGGGTGGCCCGGTGGCCGTCGGGTGGATGTACGTGCGACGCTGCGCGCCCTAGCATGGCCTCCGAGAACCGACTAATCGTCAGTTGGCGTGTGGGGATTCCGCTACACGACAGCTCATGAGGGGCGGGGTGGCGAGCATGAGTGGCAGCAGCACGGTGTCCGACCCGGTCGACATCGACGTGGACATCGACATGGACATCGATCTCGTTCCGGACGGCGGCACCAGCGGCGTCGGTCCGGGCGTCGGGGTGGGTGCGCAGGCCCCGATGCGCACGACCGCCGCCGCCATCCTGTGGGCGGAACCCCCGGCGCCCCAGGTGATCCAGTACGCCGTCCGAGCCGATTCGGCCGTCCTGTGGAGCGAACCCCCCACGCCCGAAGGGATCCTGTCCGTCGCGGACGACGCCGCGATCCTGTGGAGCGAGCCCCCGGTGCCGCCCCAGGGGACCCTGTCCGTCGCGGACGACGCCGCGATCCTGTGGAGCGAGCCCCCATCGCCCCAGGGGATCGACTTCGTCGTGGACGCGCTCTGGGCCGAACCCCCCACGCCCGAAGGCCTCCTGTTCGTTCCGGAGGTCGCCGCCGTCCCGTCGGGCGAGCCCCCTGTGCCCGGTGCCGAAGCCCCGGTCGTGATGATCGTCGACACTCCGCCCGTGGTCGACATCGACACGGACGCCGACCTCGGCATCAGCACCGACCTCGGCATCAGCACCGACCTCGACGAGGCCTGACGCGACGTGGACGATCGCTACCAGCACCCCTTCGACGGCTTCCCCACCCGCCGCGCGCACGAGGACCGGTGGATCGAGCTCGCCGCGGCCATCACCGCCACCCGGCACCAGGTCGCGCACGAACCCGCCGCCGCCGCGGAACCGGTGTCCCGGAAGGGCGAGTTGGTCGTCCTGGGCTCCGGCATCGAGGCGGCCGGCTTCACCCGCGCCGACGAGCGGATCCTCCGCGAGGCGGACCAGGTCCTCTACTGCGTGGCCGATCCGGTGACGGTGCTGCAGATCAAGGCCTGGCGCCCGGACGCCTACGACCTCTACGTCCTCTACGACGACACCAAGGAAAGGTATCTGACCTACGTTCAGATGACCGAGGCCGTCCTGCACTTCGTCCGGGCCGGCCAGAAGGTGGCGGCGGTCTTCTACGGCCACCCGGGCCTCTTCGTCCTGTCCAGCCACCGGGCCGTCCGGATCGCCCGCCGCGAGGGCCACCGAGCGGTGATGCGCCCGGGGATCAGCGCGCTGGACGTGCTCTGCGCCGACCTCGGCGTGGACCCGAGCACCCCCGGCATGCAGACCTTCGAGGCCACCGACCTGCTGCTCCGCGGCCGGCGGATCGACCCGGGGCTGCACCTGGTGCTCTGGCAGGTCGGCCTGGTCGGCGAACTCGGCTACCAGCGCAACGGGTTCTTCAACAGCCGGCTGCCCGTCCTGCTGGACTACCTGGAGGCGGTCTACGGCTCCGACCAGACCGTGGTCAACTACACCGGCGCCCGCTACCCGGGCATCGACCCGGTCGTCGACCGCCGCACCATCGCCGAACTGCGCTCCCCGGACGCACAGTCCAGGGTGACCGGCGCCTCCACCTGGTACCTGCCCCCGGCCGTCACCGCACCGGCGGACCCGCGGATGCTCGAACGCCTGGGGCTGCTGCAACCCGGCCGGACCATCCGTGCGACCGAGGCCGCGCCGCCGCAGCGCGACGCCTACGGGCCGCGCGAGCTCGCCGCCTTCGACGACTTCGCGGACTTCCGGGTGCCCAGCGGCTACCACTGGCAGGAGGACACCGCCGCCGGCCGCTTCCTGCTCGCCCTGGGCCAGGACAGCGGGCTGCGCGACCGGTTCACCCGGGACCCGGTCGCGGCGCTGCGGGAGTGGTCGCCCGGGGAGCTCACCGAGGCCGAACGCGCGCTGCTGGCCCGGCGCGAGGACCTCGCGATGCACGCCGCCGCCAAGGGCCTGCAACGCCGGCCCGACGCCCACACCGCGCGCCTGCTGCGCACCCTGCTGTCCCGCAAGACGGTGGCGCGCAGCCTGCTGGCGGCGGTCCGCGACGGCTCGGATCCCCGACGCGGGTTCCAGGAGTGGCGGACGGCGGACGGCCAGGGCTTGGACCCGCACACGATCCGGCGCGACCTGGACGCCCTGCTCGCCGAATCGCTCTTCCCGTGGACCGGGCTGTACTGCACGGCCGACGGCGACCGCAGCCTCTACCTGCTGGGCCGGGCGGGCGACCCGCGGCGGCACCGCCTCTACCTCGACGGGCAGCAAGTCGCCAGGCCGAGCTACCAGCACGGCGTGCTGCGCTGGCGGGCCGAGGACGGCAACCCGTGCAGCGGCGAGCTGCGCTGCGAGCTCACCCGCCGTTGGGAGCGCCGGCTGATCGGCGCCGTCTGGCCCGCCGGTCAGCCGGCTGCCAAGGAGTTCGCGGTCCGCTTCCAGGAGCACCCGCTGCCGGCCGGCCCGCCGCCGGCCGACCTCGTCGGCCGCTACCGGGCGACCGACGCCGCCGGCCGCGAGGTCCTGGTCGAGGTGGCGCCGGAGGCGGACGAGCCGGCTCCCCGGGTCCGCGTCACCGTCGACGGCGCGGCGGCCACCGCGGCCGTGACGCTCGGGACCGCTGCCTTCGAAGTGGACGGCGTCACCGTGCCGTTCGCCGCGGCGGTGGCCGAGACCACGGTTCCGCCGTACCTGCACGGCACGTACCTGGTTCGCCTGTCCTCCGACGGCGGTGGCGCCGGTGCGCTGGAGCTGCGGGTGGACGGGGCCGGCCTCGCCCTCGACGGCCGGCGGATTCCGCAGGCCGAGTGCGCCGGCAAGCGCCTCGGCTGGTACGACGGCCCCGCCGTCCTGCCGCAGGCCTCGCTCACCCTGCTGCTCGACCCGGTCACGCTGCACCCGATGCTGCACGGCACGGGCAGCACCTCGGACGGCGCCCGGCTCACCCTGATGGGCATGGTGCCGGTCGCGCCCGAGGACGCCGAACGCCTGGCCGGGCGCCCGCAGTTCGCCGTGCCCGCCCGGCCGTGGTCCCAGTTGACCGCGCTGGCCGCGGCCACCAGCCGGACCGGGGGACTCTTCTGGTGGCACGGCTGGGAGCAGTCGGCGACGGCACTGCGGACCGTGCACCAGGCGCTCTGGGAGGCGGACCTGTGAGCGGCGGCCCGTCCTTGCGTTGAGCGGCGGCCCGTCATGGTGCACGTACTGCTGGCCGCCCTGCGCCCGGGTCCTGGCGGTCCGGTCAGTCGGCGGTGCAGGTGAGCATGCTGCTGACCGGGTTGTCGACGTACCCCTGCCAGAAGGCCGCGTCCCGCGTTGCGGTGGGTGGGGGTGGGGTGACCGGGCGGGTGCGGACCGACGTGAATCCGCAGTCCGCCGCCGCTGCCGCGAGGTCGGCGAGCTGCCACTCGTAGAACTCCAGCGGGGCGGCGGGGTCGCTCAGGAACTCCCCCTTCAGCAGGGGGACGTCACCGCCGGCGATCCGCTCGTGGACGTGGAAGCCGTACGGGTCCCAGTTCCCGTGCGGGTACGGGGAGGGGTTGGGGACCAGCGCGACCAGGCGACCGCCGGGCTTGAGGTTGGCGTGGATCCTCGCGAACATCGCCCGCAGGGCGTCCCCGGTGGCGGCGTAGTTGAACAGGTAGACCGCGGTCGCCAGGTCGAAGGCCCCGATCACCGGCAGGTTCGCGGCATCGGCGACCCGGTAGCTGAGGCCGAGCGGCTGGTGCTCCTCGTGCTCCCGGGCGAGGCGGACCATCTCCGGCGAGATGTCCACCCCGACCACCGGGTACGCGCCCAGCCCGGCCAGCAGGCGGGTGTTGAAGCCGAACCCGCACGCCACGTCCAGCGCCGCCGCCCCCGGCACCCGTCCCACCTCGCGCAGCAGCGTGAAGGTGTCGGCCGCCGGATACGCGGCGGTCAGCTTCAGCTGGACGAAGCGCTCACTGATCAGGTCGTACTGCTCCATGCCCCTGCTCCCTTGTCCGGGGGGGGAACCGTGCACCGCGCTCAGCGTCCGGCGGCGGCGATGGTGTGGCGCCGCTGCCACACCCCGCGCGAGATGCGCGCGAGCAGCCGTGCGGCGGGGTCCTCGACGTCGCGACCGCCGGCCAGCGGTCCGGTGTAGCAGACGGACAGCACGTAGGGCGGCGCGTCGTCCGGGTGGACCAGGGCTGCGCTGAGCCGCACCCCGGTGATCCAGCCGTTCTTGCCCGCCAGGCGGACGCCGGGCGGCAGGCCGGCGGCCAGGTCCACCCGGTGCGTGTTGTGCTCCAGCAGCGCCAGCACCTCGGGCTCCAGCGACTGCAGCAGCCGCGCCAGGTCCAGCGCGCTGACCAGGTTGTTCACCCCCGCCTTGCGGGCCGCGGCGTCCTCGATCCCGCGCGGGCTGCCGCCCTTGGCCCCGGCCCGCCGCCAGACCTCGGCCACCGCGGGATGCCCGACCTGCTGCAGGCACAGGTTGGTGGCCAGGTTGGAGGAGTGGCTGACCATCCGCTCGGCCAGCCAGCGCAGCGGCACCTGCTCGCCCAGGCGCTCCCAGGGCAGCGGGTCGCTGTCCTCGGCGCGGTCGTTGCCGTACACCGAGCCGGTCCGGGACCGGAACCGGTTCACCACCGGTACCCGCGCGTCCCAGTCCAGGTCGCTGCGGTAGAGGGCTGCCAGCACCGCCGCCTTCATCGTGCTGGCCGCATAGTGCGGCACCTGCGCGTTGCGCGTGAACACCGGAGCACCCTGGCCGGGCGCGATCACCACCGAGAGCACCCTGCCATGGTAGGGGAACGGCGGCCCGGTCGGCGTGCGTCCTCAGTCGCCTGACGACCTGTCGGCGCTGGGCACCAGGATGAGGGCGAAGCCGAGGAGGGCGGCGAACAGGTGGCCGACGGTGGTGAAGTCGGGGAGCGGCCCCGACCAGTCGAGGCCGCCGAACGGCCAGAGCAGCACGAACGCCGCCCAGGGCAGCCGGGCGCGGCGGGGGAGGGTGGCCGTGGCGAGCGCCATCACGGTCTGCGAGCCGTAGCTGATGCCGTAGTCGAGGGTGTGGCGCACGTCAGGGGAGTACCAGCCGTGGCGCAGTGCCAGCTGGATGACGCCCGCGGTGAGCAGGGTCGCCACGACGTGTCCGGTGAGGAAGGCGCCGAAGGCGGTACGGGCGCCCCGGCGGGTCTCCAGGCGGGCCAGGCACCAGCCGATGCCCAGGCCCAGGGTGATGGTGGTGCCGACGAAGCCGAGGGAGAGCACGTCGGTCAGCGTGCCGTCGAAGAAGAGTGCGCTGCCGAGCAGCGCGGCGACCGGGTGGTCACCGAGGTTGTGCAGGTTGGTGCTGACGTACTGCAGCAGGGCGGCGGCGCGGGCGCTCGGCAGGACCTGCTCGACCAGCAGGTGGGTGAGCAGCAGCAGGCAGAGGTAGCCGAAGGTCACCGGTGCTCGCCTCGGGTAGTTCCGCAGGGCGAGCAGCAGGGGACGGAGCATGGGTGAGCCTCGTGAGGGTCGTTGCCGGGAGACCGTGACGCGGGGGCGTGGCCCCGGGGTGCGGCCCCGGGGCTCGGACCGTGCGCTGATCAAATGGTGGGTCGGGCGGTCGGGCGGTCGGGCAGGTCAGGCGGTCAGCGCCGCGAGCTCCGCGTCGGCGCGCTCGGTGACCAGCGCGAGCACCCGGCCGGCGGCGGCCAGGTCCTCGGCCGGGATCCCGGCCCAGATGCGGGCGCGGTGACGGCGGCGGTGGATCCGGTGCTGGTCATGGTGTTGTCCCCCTGGACTGAGTGCTCTCATGGCTCGGTACGGGTGGCGCGAGCGGTGCGTCGAGCAGGGTCGTCAGCTCCTCGGTGAAGGCGCGCGTCCGCGGGGCGTCGAGGCCGCCGAGCGGTTCCAGCAACTGCTGCAGCAGCTCCTGGACCACCGCGATGGCCTGCCGCGTGACCGCCTGGCCCTGTTCGGTGAGGCCGAGCTGGACGGCCCGCGGGTCGCGGGGGTCGCGGGTCCGCTCGATCAGGCCGGCCGCCTCCAGGGCGCGCGCCAACTTCGAGACGTACAGCGCCTCCAGGCCGGTGTGGTCGGCGAGTCGGCGCTGGCTGGGCCGCTCGCCGGCCCGCTGCATCCCGTGCAGCGACGCGACCAGCGAGTACTGCGCGTGGGTGAGGCCCAGCGGCGCCACCGCGCGGTCGACCGCGACGCGCCACTTGTTGGCGAGCCGCCACACCAGGAAGCCGGGCGTGGCGCCCGGTGCACCCTTGCTCATGGAAATAGCGTACATGGCTACTATGTCCATGACTACTATTCGCCGCCGTGCCACAGCTCCCGCTGCGCTGTCACCAGGTCGGCGATGGAGCGCAGTTCGGCGTCCGCCGCGGCGGACGGCCCGGCCTCGGCCGGCACCCCCAGGTCCGGCCTGCGGTCGGATCCGTTGACGGTCGCTGAACGGCCGTGCGACGGTGGGGAAGTGATCCAGCTCCGAACCGCCGGCCGTGGAGGAAGACTGCTGTGACCCTCGGAAACGACGACTCCCGCCAGGCCATGGACCGGTCGCTGACCCTGGATCAGATACGCAGCTTCGAGGAGGAGTTCGCCGCCCGACCGGCGAACCGGCTGATGCAGAACGCCGTCACCGGCACACCGGTGGACGACATCGCCCTGGACCGGCGGGTCCTCACCGGGACGGACCACTCGGTCTCCCACCACCTGGACGACTGGCGGGCCACCAACCAGAAGCAGAGCGGGCGCTGCTGGCTGTTCGCCGGGCTCAACCTGCTGCGGGTCGGCGCGGCCCGCAAGCTCGGCGTGAAGGACTTCGAGTTCTCCCAGAACCACCTGCTCTGGTGGGACAAGTTCGAGCGGGCGAACCGCTTCCTGGAGGCGGTCATCGAGACCGCGGACCGGCCGGTGGACGACCGCACGGTGGCGCACCTGCTGGCCAACCCGATCGGTGACGGCGGGCAGTGGAACATGTTCGTGGCGCTGGTCGCCAAGCACGGCCTGGTCCCCAAGTCCGCGATGCCGGAGACCGACAGCTCCTCCTCGACCCGGGCGATGAACCGGGCGCTGCGGACCCTGCTCCGCCAGGGCGCCCGGGACCTGCGCGGGCAGGCCGGCGAGGGGGTCGAGGCGCAGCGGAAGACCAAGCGGGAGGTGCTGGCCGCCGTCCACCGGGTGATCAGCATCCACCTCGGCACGCCGCCGCAGCGCTTCCTGTGGCAGTGGGAGGACCGCAACCGGGAGTTCCACCGCGACGGCTGGCTCACCCCGGCGCAGTTCGCCGCCGCGTACGTGCAGCTCCCGCTGACGGAGTACGTCTGCCTGGTGCACGACCCGCGGGCGACCAGCCCGGTGGGCCGCACCTTCACCGTCGAGTACCTGGGCAACGTCGTGGACGCCCCGCCGGTGGTCTACCTCAACGTGCCGATGGAGCTGCTGAAGCGGCTGGCCATGGAGTCGATCGTCGGCGGCGAGCCGGTCTGGTTCGGCTGCGACGTGAAGAAGATGATGCGCGCGGACGCCGGCGTCTGGGACGCCGCCCTCTTCGACTACGCCGCCGTGTACGACGCCCCCTTCACCATGGACAAGGCCGACCGACTGCTGCACCACGAGACCCGGATGACCCACGCGATGCTGTTCACCGGCGTCGACCTGGTGGACGGCGCGCCGCGCCGCTGGCGGGTGGAGAACAGCTGGGGCGAGGAGAAGGCCGACCGGGGCTTCTGGACCATGAACGACTCGTGGTTCGGTGAGCACGTCTTCGAGATCGCAGTCCGGCGCTCCGCGCTGCCGCCGGACCTGGTGGCCGCCCTCGACCAGCCGCCGATCGTCCTGCCCGCCTGGGACCCGATGGGCTCCCTCGCCGACTGACCGGAGCGGCCCCGGACACCGACTGACCGGGGCCGCCCCGGAACCCCGGCGGCGGCCCGTTGTCCGACCGCCGTCCTATCGTGTCGACCATGACATCACTGATCCTGGCCCCGTGGTCCGAACAGGGGCTCGCCCTGCTCCACCGGCAGAACACCCGCGAGCTGACCGAGCACCTCGGCGGGCCGGAGACGGCCGAGCAGGTCCAGCGCCGGCACCAGCGCTACCTCGAGCTCGGCGGCGGCCAGATGTTCCTGGTGCTGCTGGAGGGGGAGGTGGTCGGCTCGGTCGGCTACTGGAGCACCGAGCACGACGGCGAGCCGTGCTACGAGACCGGGTACGGCATCCTCCCGGACCACCAGGGCCGCGGCTTCGCGGTCGAGGCGCTGCGGCTCTGCGCCGCCCGCGCGGCCCGGGACGGCGACCGTGCCTGGCTGCACGCCTTCCCGTCGATCCACCACGCGGCCTCCAACGCGGTCTGCCGCAAGGCGGGTTTCGAGCTGGTCGGCGACTGCGAGTTCGAGTACCCGCCGGGCCACTTCATCCGTTCGAACGACTGGCGGCTGGCGCTGACGGTGGAGTAGTCCGGTGCCGTTCAGCCGGCGACGGGCCGCCAGGCGGGCCCGTCCCCGTCCGGCTGGACCCGGCCGAAGACCACGTCCGCGAAGTGCACGCCAAAGCCGATCGTGCCCGGCCTGGCCAACTCGGCCACCAGCCGCCGGCGTTCTTCGGCGGCCCGGTCGGGGTCGAGGTCGGCGGCCGCCGACCACTCGGGGTGGTCCACCTGGAGCGGCGAGTGCATGGCGTCGCCGAAGGCGATCAGCCGCTCGCCGCCCCCGGTGATGACGTAGCAGGCGTGCCCGGCGGTGTGCCCGGGGGTCAGCAGGGTGCGCACCCCCGGGAAGATCTCCTCGCCGTCGACGACCGTGCGCACCTGCGGGGCCATGACCTGCAGGACCTGGTCGGTGATGCCGCGCGCCGCCAGCAGGTGGCGGTGTTCCCACTCGGTTGCGGCGACCAGCAGGTCCCGCCCGGCGAACGCGGGCAGCTCGCGGCCCGGGGCGGGCTGCCAGGCCCAGCCGATGTGGTCCAGGTGCAGGTGGGTGATGGCGACGGCCTCGATGTCGGCCGGCGGGCGGCCCAGCGCGGCCAGGTTGTCGAGCAGCGCACCGCCGTGGATGGCCCCGCGCGGATTGCCGGGCTGGGCCGGGATCGACTGCGGGCCGAAGCCGGTGTCGATCAGCAGCGCCCGGTCGCCGTGCTCCACCAGCAGGGCGCCGATGCCCGCCACCAGGTTGCCGCGGTCGTCGAGGTACTCGGGGCGGGCGGCCCAGTCCGCGTCCGTGCTGCGCGGGAACCAGCCGCGGGCGTTGAGCTCCACCGCGCCGTCCGGCACGTAGGTGACCTTGGTGTCGCCGAGTTGCAGGGATCGTGTCACCGCCGGTCGGCGCAGCCGCTCGGTCAGCGGCGTGCGGCCGGTGGCCCGGCCCGTCGTGGTGCTCGTCATGGTCGTGCTCCTGAGCTCTGGGAGTGGGGTCGGCGGTGTCGGCGGTGTGGCCTGAGCGGTGGCGGTGACCGCAGGGTCCAGTCCACTCGTTCCGCCGCCCGCGCGCCAGCAGCAGCTCGCGGTGCTGACGATCACGAATCGCGATCGTCGCGGGCCGCCGCCCGGCAGGCCGCCAGCAGTGGGTTCACGCGCTCGGGGAGGGCGGCGGCGGGCACGGCCAGCACGGTGGGCAGCGAGAGCGCCGACCCGGCGCCGCCCTCCCCGGCACCCGGTCCGCCGCCCGGGGAACGCACCGGCAGGAAGGCCACCCGACCGCTGCGCACCTGGTCGGCGTGGACCGCGTACACCACCGTCCAGCCGGCCACCCCGGCGCCCAGGGCCGCCAGGGTGTCCTGCAGCGAGCTGTAGGGAGGCCCGGGCACCGGCTCGAAACCGGCGTCCCGGCAGGCCCCCAGCACCAGGTCCACCAGCGGCGGATTGTTCCGGCGGGCCGTCAGGTGGAGCGGCAGCTCCGCCAACTGCGCGAGGTCCACGGCCGTCACCCCGGCCGGCGCGTGCCGGGCCGGCAGCGCGACCAGGAGCTCCTCCTGCCACACCGGGATCTGCCGCACCCCGTCCGGCGCCGCCACCTCCCCGCGCACGAAGGCCGCGTCCCACTCCCGCTCGGCGACCCGCCGCAGGCGCTCCTCCGGCGCCGCGGACGCCAACTCCACCCGGACGCCGGGCGCGTTCCGCTCCAGCACCTCCAACACCCGCTCCAGCCGCAGGCCCATGCCCCGGCTCGTCCCGATCCGCAGCACGGTCTCGCGGGCGGCGACGAAGCCGCCGACCAGGTCCAGCGCGCGCTGCTCGGCCGCCAACACCTCCCGCGCGCCGGGCAGGAAGGCGCCCCCCGCCGCGGTCAGCCGCACCCGGTGCGCCGAGCGGTCGAACAGCTCGACGCCCAGCTCCCGCTCCAGCCGGGCGATCTGCTGGCTGACGGCCGACTGCACGATCGTCAACCGCTCGGCCGCCCGGCCGAAGTGCAGCTCCTCGGCCACCGCCACGAAGTACCGCAACTGACGAAGTTCCATCCCTTGATCTTCGCAGGGAATCCTGGCGTTCGGGCCGGACGGGAATGCGCTCCTCGGCCCGGAGCCGCGAAACGGCGGAGTTCCCTGCGGCTTCGGGTGACAGTCGGATGGGCCGTTTCTGGTTCTCGATGTACTCCTTGACGATGCTCAGCGGTGCACCTGCACGGGCCCCGCGTGTCCGGTGGCGGTCGGCCGGTCCTGCGGGTCCTGCTGGAGCGGCGGCTGCCGATCCCGCTGGCCAGGGGCGCCCACCGGCCGGATCTCTGGCTCCCCGCGCTGGCCCCCTCGGTGGCGCTGCGCTGCTGGTACGCCGAGTGTCCCGAAGGGTTCGCCGAGTACCTGGCGCGCTACGAGCGCGAGGTGCTCGGGGCATCGGAACGGGCCGCCGAGCTCCACGGCCTGCTGGCGGCCGCCGGACAGCGGTCGCTGATCCTCCAGGTGGCCGAGCGCGACCCGGCCCGCAGTCACGCGGTGGTGGTGACCCGGCGGTTGCACGAGCTGCATGGCCTGCGCGGGTTGTGCGGGTCGCCCGAGCCGGACGGACTGCAGGCGTGGCTCGGCCTGCGGGGGAGCGGGGCCTGAGCGGGCGTCAGGGCACGAAGGGCACGTCCGTCAGCGGGTCGACGGCCGGCACGTCCGCCGCGGCGGTCAGGGCCGTCAACGCCTCCACCAGTGCGGCCCGGCGGTCCGGGGAGAGCCGGGAGACGATCTTCGCGACCTCGCGGTGCCGGTCCTCCAGCACCCGGTCCACCAGCCGCCGCCCCTCCGCGGTCAGGCTCAGCACCACCTCCCGGCGGTTGTCGGCGTTGACCTGACGGTCCACCAGGCCCATCGCCTCCAGCCGGTCGACCGACCGCATCGCACTGGACGGATTGACGCCCAGCGCCTGGGCCAGCACGGCGAGCTTGGCCGACCCCAGGTTGCGCAGCACCACCAGCGTGCGCAGCTGGGGCACGCTCAGCGAACTCTCCGTGTCGGCCAGGGCTCGGGCGGAGAGGGCGACGAAGAGCCGCGAGGCGGCCATCACCGCCGTGATCACCTCGGTCGTGTCCTGCGCGAGGTCGTCGCTCCCGTGCTCTGCCATGCGGTTCTTTATATCGCAGCCCAACACCGCAGCCGACCCCGCCGGCTGCGGCTCCGTCCCGGTGCGGATCGGTGGCTCCGTCCCGGTGCGGACCGGCGGTCAGCGCCGCGCGTAGTCGGCGAAGCCCTGCCAGTCGATCACCACGCACCGCTCGTCGCCGACGATCCACGCGTCGTGGCCGGGCGGGCAGATCATGAAGTCGCCGGGGCCGAACTCCATCTCCTCGCCGTCGTCCATGACGATCTTCATGCGGCCCGAGATGAAGTAACCCATGTGGGCCGCCTGGCAACTCTCGGTCCCCGCGATCGGCTTCACGTGCTTGGACCACTGCCACCCGGGCTCGAACACCGCCCGGCCGACCGCCCCCGCGTCGAGGTTGACCACGGCGAGCTCGCCCTTGCCGTCCTCGAACGGGCGGAGTTCCTCGGGCGAGTCCAGACTCTTGCGAACCAGACCAGCCATGTCACACACTCCAAGGTCGGTCTTCACTTACCTCCATCCTTCGCCGAAACCCCCACGCCTGCATCCGGTGCGGCCGGGCGCGTGGCTGCCACCCGCGGCCCGCGCCTGCCCGGTGGTCCGTGCGGTCTCAGTCCCGGGCGTCGTAACGCTGCCGGGCGGCCTCGATCGCCTCGAAGTTCGCCTCCGACCAGACCTTGACGGCGGCCACCAGCGGGCGCAGTCCGTGGCCCAGGTCGGTGAGCTCGTAGTCCACCCGGACCGGGACCGCGGCCGTCATGGTGCGGACCACCAGCCCGTCGCGTTCCAGGGTGCGCAGGGTCTGGGTGAGCATCTTCTGGCTCACGCCGGCGATCCGCCGGGCCAGGTCGCTGTAGCGCTGCGGGCCGTCGGCGAGGGCGACCAGCAGCAGGCTGACCCACTTGTCGCTGATCCGGTCCAGCACCTGCCGGCTGGGGCAGGCGGCGAGCATCGCGTCGTAGGCCTGCTTGGCCTCCTCGCGACGCTGGGCGGCGGTCATGGTGGTCGCCATCGCGGCTCTCCCTGCTCTCCTTGGTGCGGTCAACGCACTTTCAGGTGCCTACTTCCTGATGGAGAGTAGCACCAGCAGGATGGGGAGCACCCCGGGGGCGAGCCCCGGGGGACGGGTCCGCGGGGCGGACGAGCTGACGAACTGATGGAGCGAGAGATGCGTGCAGTGGTGGTGCGGTCGTACGGCGGTCCCGAGGTGCTGGAGCTGGCCGAGGTGGCGCTGCCCGAGCCGGGGCCGGGCGAGCTGCGGGTCCGGGTCCGCGCCGCGGTGGTCAACCCGGTGGACGAGGAGACCCGCAAGGGCGGCCTGGCGGCGCTGGGCCTGCACCGGGACCTGCCCGAGCTCGGGCTGGGCTGGGACGCGGCCGGCGAGGTGGACGCGGTCGGCGAAGGGGTCGGCGGCTACCGCGTCGGTGACCGGGTGATCGGCATGTCGGCGGGCCTGGAGCAGGCGAGCAAGGCCTACGCCGAGTACGTGGTGCTCGGGGTGGACGCGGTCGCCCCGGCGCCGGACGGTGTCGCGCCGGAGCAGGCCGCGACCGTGCCGCTGAACGGCCTGACGGCCTGGCAGGGCCTGGACCTGCTCGACCTGCCCGCCGGTGCGGCGGTGCTGATCAGCGGTGCGGCGGGCGGCGTCGGCGCCTTCGCGGTCGAACTGGCCGCCGCCCGCGGCCTGCGGGTGGTGGCGCAGGCCGGCGCAGCGGACGAGCAGCTGGTGCGCGGCCTGGGCGCCGAGTTCTTCGTGCCGCGCGGCGCGGACATCGCGGCGGCGGTCCGGGCGGTGCTGCCCGACGGCGTGGACGGGGTGCTGGACACGGCCGTGCTGGGCGCGGCGCTGCTGGCCGCGGTGCGGGACGGCGGCGCGCTGGTCGCGGTCCGCGGCGGCGCGGCACCGGAGCCGGAACGCGGCATCCGCAGCGAGAACGTCTGGGTCCGGCCGGACACGGCCCAACTGGCCGAGCTCGCCGCCCGCGCCGGGACCGGCCGGCTCACCCTGCGCGTGGCCGACACCTACCCGCTGGACCAGGCCGCGGCAGCACACCACCGCCTGGCCGAGGGCGGGGTGCGCGGGCGGCTGGTCCTGCTGCCCTGAGCCGCGCGGTGATCATCGTTCGGGTACGGTGACGGTCACCGCACGCAACACCGCGCGTGGCCGTCGGGGGACGAGGGGGAGCCAGCGTGGGGACGAGCGAGCGGGAGCGGACCGCGGGGGCGGCGATGAAACCGCTGCTCTTCCTCGACGTCGACGGCGTGCTCAACCCGGCCGACCCGCACCCGGCGACGGACTACGAGGCCCACACCGTGCTCGGCTTCCGGGTGCTGCTGCACCCGGACCACGGGCAGTGGCTGCGGGAGCTGGCCGAGGTCTACGAACTGTGTTGGGCCACCACCTGGGAGGAGGATGCCAACCAGCACCTCGCACCGCTGCTCGGCCTGCCCCGGCTGCCGGTGGTGCGGTTCGCCGGGTACCGACCGCAGCCGGGGGACCCCCGGATCCGGCTGATGGAGTTGCTCTCCGGCGCCAAGTGGGCCCCGCTGCTGCGTCAGGCGAACGGTCGGCCCTTCGCCTGGCTGGACGACGTCATGCCGTTCCGCCTGGTCCGCAACTCGCTGTTCCGGCGCGATCGGTTGCTGCTGCCCATCGACGCGACGCAGGGCCTCGAACGCCACCACGTGGACCGGCTGCTGTCGCGTCCGCCGCGCCAGGCTCCGTTGGCGGGCGCGTTGGACCGGGTACGGTACCGGCGGGTGACGGGATGACGGTGATGGGCGCGTTCGAGGCGGCGCTGGATGCCGTGGGGTGGGACGGGCTCGAGACCTCGCATCCGATGCATCCCGTCGAGGACATACCGCGGACGCTGCGCCTGCTCGCCGCCGCCGGGGCGCAGGCGACGGAGGAGGACACCTACCCCCTCTACTCCCTCGTCACGCCGGAGGGGAGCGGGACGCCGTCCGCAGCGGCGGCGGCCCTGCCGTTCGTGGTGGCGCTCGCCGCCGACCCGGCGATGGGAGTTCGGGTCACCCTGGCGGAGTTGCTGGTGGCCATGCAGGCACCGGCCCTGGCGGGCGAGGACTGGACGGGGGCCTGGGCGCTGCTCGCGGATCCGGACCCGGCGGTGCGGCGGGCGGCGATCCCCCTCGCGGCCGGGATCGTGCGGCTGCTGGAGCGGTGGTGGACGGAGACGGACCCGACGGTGCGCGTCGCACTGCTGCTCGCCCTCGGCACGGCCGCGGCCGACCCGGCGGCGGACCGGGATGCCGTCGATGCGGCACGGGCCGTGCTGGCGGCGGTGCTCGGCGGGGACGACCCGGTGCTGTGGCTCGCCGCCGTGCACGCCTCGGCGGAGTTCGACCACGACCTGCCGGTGCGGCAACTGGACCGGCTGGTCGAGGTGTACACCGAGCACGCGCTGCGGCCGCGGTTCGAGGAGGTCTGGTACACCCCGGACGTCGAGTCCCCCTTCACCCGGGAGGACCTGGTCCACTGGACGGCCCGGACCCTGGCGCACCAGCCGGAGGCCGAACTCTCCTTCGCCGTCCGGCTGATCGAGACGGCCCAGCGCACCACGGACGTGCTGCTCTGCCGGGAGGCCCTGGACCTGGCGTGGCGGCTGCTCACCGAACGGCGCTCCGTGGAAGCCGCCCTGCTGCCGCTGGCGGGCGGGCTGCTGACCGATCCGGACGGCCCCGTCCGGCTGCGCGCGGCGAACCTCCTCGCCGCGCTCGGCCCGGCGGCGGCCCCGTACGCAGACCGGCTGGTGGCGCTGCTCGACGACGACGCGGCCGCCGAACTCCTCGACGGAACGGTCGGCGCGATCGCGCGTTGGGCCCTGACCCGGATCGGCGACCCGCGCGGCCTGCCGGGCCTGATCGGGCAACTCCGCGCGCAGGAGGAGGAACCGGGCCGCGGTTACGCGAACAGCGACCCCCGGCGGCCGGACGTCACCGACGTGCTGACCCCGCTGCGAGCCCACGCGGACGTCCTGCTGCCCGAGATCCGGGAGGCGATCCGGCAGGGCGGGGCCCGGGGCGGTGCCACCCGGCCGTTCCTCGAGGCACTGAAGGCCTGGGGCGAGGACGCGGCGCCGGCCCTGCCCGACCTGCTGCCGCTGCTCGCCGACACCTGGACCTCGATGTACGTGATCGGGATCCTGCAAGCGCTCGGACCCCTCGCCGCCTCGGCCGAGCCCGCCCTGCGCACCTGCCAGGTCCTGGACTACCCCGGCAACCACCAGTCGGTGGCCTGGACCGCCGCGTACCTCAGCGCAGATCGCGCGGCGGCGCTGCGCCTGGTCGGCGACGCGGTGCTGACGGCCGAGGCCCCCGGCTACGGACCCCTCGGCACCCTGGCCCGCTTCGGTCCCGACGCGGCCCGCTACGCTGACCGGATCCGGCCCGCCCTGCAGAGCGGCGCGCCCTGGCTGCGCCTCAGCGCGGCGATCACGCTCTGGTCGATCACCGGCCGGCCCGAGGCGAGCAGGCCGGTGCTGGAGGAGTTCGTGGTGGCGGTCGCCGACGGCGGCGACGGGTTCGGCCTCTTCCGTGACGCGCTGCACGCCCTGATCGGGATGGGCGAGCCGGGCCCGGTGATCCGCCGCGCGCTGCTGACGGTGCGGCAGTCGGACCGGCGCCTGTCCACGGAGAGCGGCTACCCGATGATCCTGCAGGACCAGGAACTGCGCGCCCTGATCGACCGGGCCCTCGGGCCGGACCCCGATCACCTCTGAGGGGGATCACGTCCGACGGGCCCGCGTTCCCCGGCGGCGTCGGTCAGACCCGGCGGATGGTGGCGATCGGGAGCGCGTTGGCCTGCATGATCCGCACGTTGGCGCCGGTGTGCGGGGCGTGCACCACCTCGCCGTTGCCGATGTACATGCCCACGTGGCCCTCGTAGCCGTCCTCGGCGTTGTAGATCACCAGGTCGCCGGGCTGGGCCTGGGCGAGGCTCGGTACCGAGGTGCCCACCGACGCCTGTTCCTCGGAAGTGCGCGGCAGCTGGATGCCGGCCTGCTCGTAGGCCCACTGCATCAGACCCGAGCAGTCGAAGGAGCCCGGGCCGGTGGCACCCCACTTGTAGGGGTCGCCTATCCGGGAGAGCGCGGCCTGCACCGCGGAACCCGCCTGGCCGGAGGCCTGCGGCAGGCCGGCCAGGCTGGCCCGGGAACTGCTGCGGGAGACCTCGCCGCCGTCCTCCTGCTGCTGGGCCGCCAGCACGGCGGCCCGCTGGCTGGCGGTGAGCGAGTTGAGCAGCGCCTGCGACTGCTGGAGCTTGGACTGCACCTGGGACTTGGCGTCGTTCAGCGAGGCCGTGGTGGTGTCGAGCTGGGCGAGCGTGGTCGCAGCGTCCTGCTTCTGCTGGTTCAGGGTGCGCTCGGCCTGCTGCAGCGCCTTCAGCGCCTCGGCCTCGCTGATGCTCGCCTGGTGCTGGGTGGCGGCCTGGTCGAGGTAGCCGCCCGGGTTGGCGGTGAGCATCAGCTGGATCGACGGGTCGAGCCCGTCCTGCATGTACTGCTGACCGGCCACCGAGGCCAGCCCCTGCTCCAGCTGGTCCACCTGCGACTGGGTGCGGGCCACCTCGTCCTGGAGCTGGGAGGCCTGCTGGCGCAGCCCGTCCGACTTCTCCTTGGCGCCGTCGTACTGCTCGGTGGCCTTCTCCGCCTGCGAGTTCAGACCGTCGACCTGCGTCTTGACGTCATCGACGGACGGCGCGGGAGTGTTCGTCGACGGATCGGCCCAGGCGCTCTGCGCGGACAGCACGACCGTGGCCGCGGCAGCGAAGGTGAGCACGGCGACCCGGGCCTGACTCGGTTGCTTCGGACGGCGGTGGGTCGCCACGGCGGCTCCTTCTTCCCGATACTTCCCGAGGGGTCGCTCGGTCGAGTGAGTCGGCCGGACGAGTGACTTGACGTCCGACCATACTTCTTCTCCGAAGATCGGGCCACTCGCCCCCGGGCGGGTGACGTGCAGGTCAAGCGGATTTGTTGAGTTCGTTTCAGTGACCGGCCGCGGTACCGCTCGTGTGCCGCCGCGGTACCGGCCGTGCCCCGCCGCGGTCCCGGCCGCGCTCCGCCCCCGGACCGCGTACCGCACAGGTTTACCGCCGGCTCCACCCCAGGTTTGACGACGGCTGTCGAGGGCTGCCACCACCATGGTCGCCCGGGTGCTCCTGAACGGCCGGAACAGTGGCCCCTGCCGTATCGGCTCCGCCATCCCGATCGGAACTGCCGTCCCGGCTCCCGGAGAGGAACCCCGAGTGTCACCACTGCTGCGCCGTTGTGCCGACCTCGCCGAGAACGCCCGCGACCGGCGGCCGGCCGCCTACGCGAAGAAGGCGGACGGCGAGGCGCGGAACGCCGACGACTACTACTCGCCGCTGAACGCGATCGTCGAGTACTCGTGCGCCGCAGTGCCGGACCCCGGCGTCCTGGACCACGACTGACCAGTCGGCACGGACCGGGCGAGGGAACGAGATGAGCAGCGCACGATCGATTCTGGTCTGGGGTGCGGTCGCCGCCCAGGCCCTGTTCACGGGTTCGTGGTTGCTCGGTGGCCTCGCCGAGGAGCGGGGCTACCGGGTCTCCGCGGACGGCATCAGCGACCTGGGCGCGCTGACGGCGAGTCACCCGTGGACCGTGCTCACCGCCCAGGGCATCGCCGGCGCCCTCACCATCGCCTTCGCGATCTTCGCGCTGGGCCCGGCGCTGGCCGGCCCCGGCGGTCGGCGGCCCGCCGGGGCCTGGCTGGTGGCCGCCTCGCCGCTCGGCCTGGACAACATCTGGGACGTCTTCTTCCGGCTGGACTGCCGGGCCGCCGACCCCGGGTGCTCGCAGAGCTTCGGTTCGGGCTCCTGGCACGCGGTGGCGCACCTGGCGATCTCGACCCTCACCTTCCCGATCATGGTGATCACCCCGTCCGTCCTGGCCGTCCAGTTCCGCGCCCGCCCGGCCTGGCAGGGCCGCGCGGGCCTGGCGCTGGCCTTCAGCCCGGTGATGTTCGTCGGGGTGACCGCCTTCATGGGACTGCACGGACGCGACGGCGGCGGCTACGCGGAGCGGGTCCTCGCGCTCGCCGCCTCGACCGGTACGGTCCTGCTGGCCCTCGGAACCCGGTCCCGGACACCGCCGAGCAGCGGGCGTGGACGACGAGGCTGCTCGGCCTCTGACGGATCGTCGGTCAGAACCGCGATCGTCGGTCAGGACCGCTCCGGTCCGCGGTACGGCAGGGTCTGGCTGTAGACGACGTTGGTGGTGGTGCTGCCGAAACCGGCCAGCTCGTCCACCAGCTTCTCCAGGTGCTCCATGGAGGCCGCGGCCACCTTCAGGGTGTAGCAGTCATCGCCCGTGGTGCGCAGGCACTCCAGGATCTCCTGACGCTCGGTGAGCAGCTGGTGCAGCGGCTGGTGGCGGTTGCCCGGGTACTTCAGCCGGACGACGGCGAGCACGGGGTAGCCGACCTTGGCCAGGTCCACCACCGCGTGGTAGCCGGTGATCACGCCCGCCGACTCCAGGTTCCGCACCCGCTCCGTGGTGGCCGACGGGCTGAGGTTCACCCGTCGCCCCAGTTCGCTGAGGGAGATCCGGGCCTCCCGCTGCAGCTGTCCGATGATCGCCCAGTCGACTTCGTCGAGATTCACGGTCATACCGCGAATCTACCGGAAGAATGACGGGAGACAGCCTTCAGCACCGGGAAGATACTGTTCCATCTGCCAAGATCACCGGGATAGCCTCGGACCATGCAACTTGGCGTCAACGTACCGAACTTTGGACCGGGCACCGATCCCGGCGTGCTGCGCGACTGGGCACGGATCACCGAAGGCCTCGGCTACGACCTCCTCATGGTCTCGGACCACGTGGTCGTCACCCCGGACGTGGCCGAGCGGTACCCGGAGCCGTTCCACGAGCCGTTCACCACGCTGTCCTGGCTGGCCGGCGTCACCACCAGGGTGCGGCTGGGCACGACCGTGCTGGTCCTCCCGTACCGGCACCCACTGCTGGTGGCGCGGATGGCCGGCAACCTCAGCCGGCTCAGCGGCGGCCGGCTCGTCCTCGGCGTGGGCGTCGGCTGGGCCCGTCAGGAGTTCGACGCGCTCGGCGTGCCCTTCACCGCGCGCGGCCGGCTGACCGACGAGTACCTGGCCACCCTGCGGGACGCCTGGCGCACCGCGGCCGAGGACGGCGCCGCCCCGATCCCGCTCTGGATCGGCGGCCACAGCCCGGCCGCGCTCCGTCGGGCCGTCAGCTTCGGGGACGCCTGGCACCCGCTGCGGCTCCCGCTGGCCCGGATGAGCGAGGTCCTGGCGGACCACGCCCTGCCGGGGTTCGCGCCCCGCATCGCCCTGCGGCTGACCGGCGCCCCGGGCGACGACCCCGAACGGCCTGCCGGCGTCGGCAGCATCGACCAGATCCTCGACGACCTCGACCGACTCCGCCTGCTCGGCGCCGAGACCGTCGTCCTGGACCCCTACCACGGCGACCCGGACGAGACCCGCCGCCCGCACGCGGCCTGGCGGGCCCTCACCGAGGTGGCCACCCACTGGAGGACGGCCTCGTGATCACTACCGCCGACGAACCGCTGCTGCGCCGCGCGATCGACCTCGCGGCCCGTGCCGTCGCGCTGGGCGACGCACCGTACGGCTCGCTGCTGGCCGGCCCGGACGGCACGGTCCTCGCCGAGGCGCACAACACGGTGCGGCGCGACGACGACATCACGGCCCACCCGGAACTGAAACTGGCCCGCTGGGCGGCCCGCGAACTCGACCCGCGGACGGCCGCGGGAACCACCCTCTACACCAGCTGCCAGCCGTGCGGAATGTGCGCCGGCGGCATCGTCCGCTCCGGCATCGGCCGGGTCGTCTACGCGCTCTCCACGGAGCAACTCGTCGAGCTCAACCCGCCGTCGGGTGCCTGGCCGACGGTCCCGCAGGACGGCCCGGCCCTGTTCGACGAGGCCCGCGTCCCCATCGACGGCTACTACCACCCGAGTTGAGGACCGCTCGGGGTGCTGCCGGACGCCCCGCCGGACGACGAACGGCCGGGGCCGGGCCCTGGAGCGGGCACGACCCCGGCGCGCTGGGGTGCTGAGCTGCTGAGGCGCTGGGTCGATCAGGAGGCGTTCAGCGCGGTGTCGTCGACGACGAAGCTGGTCTGGTCGGGGGAGGAGTTCTCCACGCCGGTGAAGGTCAGCGTGACGCTCGTGCCGGCGTAGGCCGACAGGTCGAGGTTCTCCTGCGTGTAGCCGTTGTTGGCGTCGAGGTTGGAGTAGGTGGCCAGGGTGCTGCCGTTGGCCGTGACGGTGAGCGTGTCATCGGCGGTGCCGGTGGTCTTGGCCGTGTCGACGTGCAGCCAGAAGCTGAACGCGGCCTTGCAGCCGGCCGGGATGGTGACGGTCTGGGCGAGCGTGTCGGTGTGCGAGGAGCCGTAACCGTCCAGCCAGGCGTCCCAGTTGCCGCTGTGCGAGGGCTCGCTGGTCATGTCGTTGTTGATCACGCCGGCGGTGGCGGTCCAGGGTGCGGCGCTGCCGGTCTCGAAGCCGGGGTTGCCGAGCAGCTGACCGGGTGAGGGGCAGCCTGTGGCGACCGGGTTGACGGTCCAGCCGAACGTGGTGCTGCCGCTCGCGCCGGTGCTGTCGGTGGCGGTGACCGTGACGTTGGCGGTGCCGGCGGTGGTCGGGGTGCCGCTGATCAGGCCGGTGGCGGCGTTGATCGACAGGCCGGCCGGCAGGCCGCTCGCCGCGTAGCTCAGGGTCTGGCCGCTCGCCGAGTCCGTGGCGCTGATCTGCAGGCTGGCGGCGGTGCCGGCGGTGCCGGTCTGCTTGCCCGGGTTGGCCACGGTGACCGTGTTGCCCGTGCTGACCGGGTTGACGGTCCAGCCGAACGTGGTGCTGCCGGACGGGCCGGTGCTGTCGGTGGCGGTGACCGTGACGTTGGCGGTGCCGGCGGTGGTCGGGGTGCCGCTGATCAGGCCGGTGGAGGCGTTGATCGACAGGCCGGCCGGCAGGCCGCTCGCCGCGTAGCTCAGGGTGCCGCCGGCGGTGTCGGTGGCGTGCATCTGGAGGGAGGCGGCGGTGCCGACGGTGCCGGTCTGGTTACCGGGCGCGGTGACGCTGACGCTGCCGGTGGTGCCGGTGTTCCAGGCGTCGGTGATGGGCGTGGCCTGGGCGGCGGCACCGGCGTACGGCAGCCCGTACATGTCCTCGATGGTGCGCAGCACGGTGAAGTGGTTGATCTGCTCGTTGTAGGCGCCCGGCTTGACCTGCTGCCCGTCGAAGAAGGTGGCGATCTGGTTGGGGCCGGTGCTGTCGTCCTCGTCGAAGGTGGTGATCAGCAGGCTGTTGTGGGTCTTGGCCCACTGCACGTAGGCGTCCAGGTGGGTCTTCAGCCAGGTGTCACCGGTGGAGATCGAGCAGTCGTGGATGTCGTCGCAGAGGTTGGGGATCACCCAGGAGACCGTGGGCAGCTGGGTGAAGTCGGTCGGGAAGCTGCTGAACGGCACGCTGTCCGAGGCGGGCACGTTGGTGAAGTTGGTCCACGGCACGTGCTTGCGCGCGTACTCTCCCGAGGTGCAGACGGTCGAGCCGACCGAGGGCAGGCCCTCCGAGTAGCCCTTGAAGGTCAGGCCCTTGGCGAGCAGCTCGGCGCCCTCGTTGTCGGTGCTGAAGCTGTGCGGGCAGGAGTCGTCGGTGACCCCCTGGTTGGAGCCGGAGAACAGGTCCAGGTAGTTCGGTTCGCTGGGGTGCTCGATCGCGAACGAGTTGGTGAAGTTCGCGCCGGAGCCGGCCAGCTGGTTGAAGTACGGGGCCTGGGAGTTGCCCACGATGGAGCTCTGGGAGGTGTTCTCGAAGAGCACCACCACGACGTGGTCGGGACGCGGTACGGAGGCCGTGGCAGTGGACTGCAGCGCGGCGGACTGCACCGCGGCGGGTTGCACCGCCGCGGTGGTGGCGGCGCTTGCGGGACTGACGGTGCCGGCGAGCCCGCAGAGCAGGCCGATGGTGGCGGCGAGACCGGTGGCGAGGCGTGGCAGACGCACGGATTCTCCTCGGAGGGGCGGGTGGTGGTCGTCACTGTCCCGCAGTTGACGATGTCCACACAAGACGTCTGTCGCCGAATGGCGGATGAACTTCCCTTTTCCTCACGGGGGTTGACAGTACGTGGACGTCTCGGCGTGGCAGGTGGTCACCTGGGTGCGCCCTCGTTCACCTCTGCTCACCGCGGCCCGTCGCTGCCGGCCGCGGTCCGTTCGGCTCTGCGGTGGCGATGGTGGGATCATTCAGGTAGGTCCCGAAATGAGGGAGCTGCAATGTCCGCGATCATGTCAAGCATCGAGATCTCGCGTCCCCCCGAGGACGTCTTCGCCTACGTGACCGACCCGACGCACATGGCCGAGTGGCAGGAGAGCGTCGTCTCGGTCCGCCCGGAGGACCGGGCCGCGCCGCACGTCGGCTCCAAGACGGCCGTCACCCGCCGGGTCGGCAACCGGCAGATCACCATGACCACCCAGATCGACGAGCTGAGCCCGCCGCGCAGTTTCCGGGCGCACGGCCTCGACGGGCCGGTCCGCCCGAAGGCGGTGACCACGATCGAGCCGTTGGACGACGGGCGGCGCTCGCGGGTGACGATGTCGCTCGACTTCGAGACCCACGGCATCGGCAAGGTGCTGGCCCCGCTGGTGGTCCGGCCCTCGGTGCGCAAGGAACTGCCGAAGAACCACCTGCGGCTGAAGCAGCTGCTGGAGGGCGATGCGGCAGGCGGCGGCGACGCGGCCGTCCGGTAGGCGCACTCGCCGCGGGCGGGTCGACCGGGCGGGTCGACGGGGGCTCCGCGCGTCCGGTGCGGGGCCCGGGGGTCAGGCCTCCGTGGGCCCCGGCAGGGCGAGCCAGTCGGACCAGGAGATCTCGCGGCCGAGGAAGCGCGGCCGCGCGAACGGCCAGTCGGCGGCGATCCACTGCGGCACCAGCGCGTCCAGGGCCTGCTCGACCTCGCTGCCCACCAGCTCGTCCACCACCCACCAGGAGATCTCGCCGTCCGCACCGGCCCGCTCCGGCGGGTCGACGTACACGCAGCCGAGCAGCGCCGTCTCCGCCGCGTCGAACAGCGCGTAGTTGAAGGACTGGTGCGCGGCGATCTCCTTCTCGTGCCGCAACAGGTCGGCCTGGTCGGCCTCGTAGGTCATGGTGGCCGCCGGCCAGCCCCAGGCCGGGCCGAAGATGGTCCACAGCCGCTCGCGCGAGCCCATCACGGCCGGGTAGTCGAGCGGGGTGTCCGCCTCCCGGATCGGCCGCAGGTGATGGCCGCCGCCGGGCAGCGGCACCAGGACGGGGTGGACGAAGTCATCGGGGAGCCAGCTCATGGCGCCCGACCGTAGCACCGCACGAGCGCCTGGTCCTCGGATTTTCCGCGGCGGCGGGCCCGGCCAGGGCGGTGCGGTCATCCGTCGTCGAACGACACCATGGTGGATATCTCCTGCCGCACGTTGTTGTGGGCGGTCTCGGCGGTGGGTCCGTCCGTCGAACAGGCGCGTCCCCGGTGTGCGCTGTCCGGGCGGCCGGCGCAGCGCCGGCCGTGGTGATCAGTCCCCGGCGGCCGCGCGCAGGCGCCTCCTGATGTGACGAGGGGTCAGCAGGTCCTGGTCCGCGAGGATGTCGAGGAAGGCGGCCGCCACGGGGTCGGGGGTCGTGCGGGTGTAGGCGGTCAGCGGGCGGGTGACCGGGGGGTCGGGGCGCAGCACGACGCCGGTGTAGTGGGGCGGGATGGTGTTGGCGGGGACCAGGGTGGGCCCGAGGCCGGTGGCGGCGTAGTTGGCCGCGGCGGGGGCCTGTTCGGTGCGGACCGACACCTGCGGGCGGAAGCCGGCGGCGGCGCAGGCCTGGTCGAGGATGGCGGCCAAGCCGCTGTCGGGGGTGTAGTGCACCCATTCGCGCTCGGCGAGGTCGGCCAGGCGGACGCGGGGCGCGTCGGCGCAGGCACCCGCGGGGTCGTCGGCGTGGCTCACGACGAGGAACTCCTCGGTGCCGAGGTGGCGGACCTGCCCCTCCCAGCCGGGCGGCGGCGGTCCGACGGCGATGTCGGCCTGCCCGGCGCTCATGGCTGCCGCCAGGTCCTCGGTGCGGCGGTGCTCGAAGAGGCGGACCCGCACGCCCGGGTGGCGCCGGCGCCAGCTGCCCAGGGCGGCGGGCAGCAGGCCGTGGCTGATGGAGTAGAGGGTGGCGAGGTGGAGCTCGCCGGTGGCGAGGCCGGCGGCGCGGCGGGCCGCGGTGGTGGCGCGCTGGGCCTCGGCGAGTGCCGCGCGGGCGTGCGGGAGCATCGCCCGCCCGGCGGGGGTGGGGCGCACGGTGCGGGGCAGGCGCTCCAGCAGCGGGCCGCCGATCTCCCGCTCCAGCGCCTGGAACTGGTGGGAGAGGCCGGGCTGGGTGATGTGCAGGCGTTCGGCGGCGCGGGTGAAGGAGCCCTCGTCGACGATCGTCACCAGGTACTCGAGCTGTCGCAGCGTGGGCATGCGCTCAGCTTATCTGTTTCATAGGAAACAGTCCTTGGACGCATGACCGGCCCGGCTCGCAGGATGGGGGCACGCCCGGCGAGGGCGATACCGAGCCCTCGCCGACCCGAGCAAGGAGCTGTCCCATGTCGAACGAGTCCTGCGCCGTTCTCGCGGTGTTCAAGGCGGCGCCGCACGCCACCGAGGAGGACTTCGCGAAGGTCATCGACGCCGAGCTGGCCCGGGCCGCCGAGCTGGTCGACCAGGGAGTGATCGTGCACGGCTACCACCGCGCGGACCTGGTCGGTGCGGCGTTGGTCCTGGACGCCCCGACGGTCGAGGCCGCGCGCGGGATCATCGAGACCTTCCCCGCGGTCGCGGCCGGACTGATCGAGACCGAGTCGGTCATCCCGCTGGTTCCGCTGCAGCTGCCGCAGCACTGACGAACCGCCGCACGGCCGGGCACCGCCGATCCCGGGTGCCCGGCCGTGCGGCGGACGCCCACCGACCCAGACCCTCAGAAGCCCGGAGGAGCCTCCCATGCCCCATCCGTCCGAGCCGGCGGCCCCGGTCCTCGACCCGGCCGCCCGGGCGCTCGCCGACCAGGTGGCGGTCGGGCCCGACCCGCGCGGGCTGCCGCTCACGGAGCTGCGCGCCCGGCTGGACCTGGCCCAGTCCGGCCCGGTCCAGCGCCCCGACGCCCAGGTGGAGGACCTGTGCCTGCCCCAGGCCTACGGTGCGGTCCGGATCCGGCTGGTCCGTCCCGTCGCCCCCGGCCCGGCTGCGCTGCCGGTGGTCCTCTACCTGCACGGCGGCGGTTGGGTCGCCGGCAGCACGGTCAGCCACGACCGGCTGGTCCGGGAGCTGGCCGTGGGAGCGGGCGCGGCCGTGGTCTTCGTGGACTACGACCTCGCCCCCGAGGCGCCCTACCCCACCGCCCTGCGGCAGGCCCTCGCGGCGACCCGCTGGGTGGTCGACCGCGGCCGCGCCCACGGGCTGGACCCGAGCCGCACGGCGGTGGCGGGCGACAGCGCGGGCGGCAACCTGGCCGCGGCGCTGACCCTGCTGGCCGCGGAGCACGGCGTCCGCCCCTTCCGTCACCAGGTGCTGCTCCACCCGCCGTTGTCGGCGGACTGCGACACCGCCTCCTACCGGCAGTTCGCCCGGGGCTACTTCCAGAGCGCCGAGTACCTGCGCTGGCTGTGGCAGCAGTACGTGCCCGACCCCGCTCGGCGGCTGGAGCCCACCGCCGCACCGCTGAACGCCGAACCCCACCAACTGGCCGGTCTGCCACCGGCGCTGGTGATCACCGCCGAGGCGGACCCGCTGCGGGACGAGGCGGAGGCCTACGCCGCGAAGCTGCGCGCGGCCGGCGTGCCGGTCACCTGCGTGCGCTACCAGGGCACGATCCATGCCTTCGCCGTCCTCGACGCGCTGCGCGAGACCGGTGCCGCCCGGGCCGCCCTCGCACAGCTCGTCTCGACGCTGCGCGAGGCGCTCCATCCGTCGAAGGAGACCCCGTGAACACGCCCACCGCCGGTCCGACCATCACCGTCGGCACCATCGCCCTGTCCTTCCACCGCGCCACCGCGGCCGTCATCCGACGCGTCCTGGAGGCCCACGGCCACCGGGTCGAGAGCGTCGAGGCGCCGCACGAGCAGCTCTTCCGGCTCCAGGCCGAGGGCGAGGTCGACGTGCTGGTCTCGGCCTGGCTGCCCTCCAGCCACGGCGGCTACCTGTCCGCCTACCGGGACCGGGCGCACCTGCTCGCACCGCACTACCACCCCTACTGCGTGTGGGCGGTGCCGCCCTACGTGCCGGTCGACGCGGTGCGCGAGGTCGCCGACCTCGCCCGCCCCGAGGTGGCCGCCCGGATGACGCGCACCATCGACGGCATCAACCCCGGCGCCGGGATCAGCCGCTTCTCCGCCCGGATGGTCACCGCCTACGGACTCGACCGCGCCGGCTATTCCTTCACCCCCGGCACCGAGGCGGGCTTCATCGCCCGCGTCGAGCGGGGGATCGCCGAGCGCGAGTGGTTCGTGATCCCGCTGTGGCGCCCGCAGTACCTCAACCGCCGCCACGACCTGCGCGCGCTGACCGAGCCCGAAGGCCTGCTCGGCACCGTCGACGCGGCCGCGCCCGTCATCCACCGACCGAGCCTCGCACGCATCCACCCGCAGGCACTCGCCCGCCTGGACGCCCTCCGGTTGGGCAACGACGGCGTCGAGGAACTCGACGGCTGGATCAACGCCGACGGCCTCACCCCCTTGGCCGCCGCCGACCGCTACCTCGCCGCCCACCCGCAGTTGGTCCGGTAGCCCGCCCCCGCCCCACCCTGCACACCAACCGATCCGACGCCCCTCCCGGAGCCACCATGAGCCCGCACCCGGCCACCACGATGCCCGCCGTCGCCTACCGCAGCAGCCTCCCGATCGACGACCCCGCCAGCCTGGAGGACGTCGAACTGCCGGTCCCCGAGCCCGCTCCCCACGACCTGCTCGTCCGGGTGGCGGCCGTCGCCGTCAACCCCGTGGACTACAAGGTCCGGCAGAACGCCGACCCGGGCGGCGAGCCGCGGGTGCTCGGCTGGGACGCCGCGGGCACCGTGGTCGGGGTCGGCGACCGGGTGACCCTGTTCCGGCCGGGCGACGAGGTCTACTACGCCGGGGCGTTGGACCGGCCCGGCGCCAACTCCCGCTTCCACGTGGTCGACGAGCGACTGGTCGGCCCCAAGCCGGCCACCCTCTCCCACACCGAGGCCGCCGCCCTGCCGCTGACCTCGCTCACCGCCTGGGAGGGTCTCTTCGAACGCCTGGGCCTGCAGCACGGCGTCCTGGCGCCGTCCGGCACCCTGCTGGTCACCGCCGCCGCGGGAGGGGTCGGAGCCATCGTCACCCAACTCGCCAGGGCGCTGACCGGTCTGACCGTGATCGGCACCGCGTCCCGACCCGAGAGCGCCGAGTTCGCCCGCCGGATGGGCGCCCACCACGTGGTCGACCACCGGCAGGCGCTGGTGCCGCAGCTCGCGCAGGTCGCGCCGGAAGGGGTGGACCACGTCTTCGGCACCGCCGGCACCGATCGCCACCTGGCCGCCTACGCCGAGGTGCTCAACCCGTTCGGGCAGATCGTCGCCATCGACGACTTCGACGCCCTCGACGTGGGTGCGCTCAAGGCCAAGAGCATCTCGTTCCACTGGGAGTTCATGTACACCCGCTCGATGTTCCGCACGCCCGACCAGGTCATGCAGCACCGCATCCTCACCGAGGTCGCACGGCTGGTCGACGCCGGACTGATCAGCACCACGGCGACCCAGGACCTCGGGCCGATCAACGCCGCCAACCTCCGCGCGGCCCACCGCGTCCTGGAGTCCGGCACCGCCATCGGCAAGACCACCCTGACCGGTTTCTGACCGCCCGCCCCACCCCGGGTCCGAGACCTACACCGGCTGCCCGAGGTGGTCCTCGTACACCGCCACCTTGTACCGCACGATGTCCAGGCACCGCTGCAGGTCCGCGATCTGTCCCAGGACGCGCTCCTCGTGCTCGCGCAGCAGCGCCAGGCGATCGGGTTCGGTGCCCGCGCCGCTGCGGGCCAGTTCGGTGTAGCGGCGGATCTCCGGTACGGGCATGCCGGAGGCCCGCAGCACGATGCAGAGGTTGAGCCACTCGACGTCCCCCTCGGTGTAGCGGCGCCGGCCGCCGACCTCGCGCTGGACGGGATTGGCCAGGATGCCCTCGCGCTCGTAGAAGCGCAGTGCGTGGACGCTCAGGCCGGTGCGGGCGGCGACCTGACCGATGCTCAGGGTCGCGGTGGCCAGGGTTTCCGGTGATTCCATCCGATCAGCGTATGACGTGGTCCGGAGTCGGCTCCAGTCTCCACGGGCCCCGACCCCCGGGGGGACGGTAGGACCCACGGCGGGGGGGGGGGGGGGGGGGGGGGGGGGGGGGGGGGGGGGGGGGGGGGGGGGGGGGGGGGGGGGGGGGGGGGGGGGGGGGGGGGGGGGGGGGGGGGGGGGGGGGGGGGGGGGGGGGGGGG